>JAGIAU010000004.1:0-6390 GCA_017744755.1 Microbacteriaceae bacterium | reverse complement strand
GCGTCGCCCCCATCGGCGAGGCCGAGCAGAACGCCCTCCGCGCGTGGGCGGCCGCCTTCGGACCCGCCGAGATCGCCTGGCTCGCCGAGAAGGAGCGGGTCACCCGCCACGACGTCAAGGCGGTCGAGTACCTGATCCGCGAGCAGCTGACGGAGCTCGGGCTGGACCGCGTCGCCGAGCTCGTGCACTTCGCCGCGACGAGCGAGGACATCAACAATCTCGCCTACGCGATCACGGTGCGCGACGCGATCCGCGGCGTGTGGCTCCCCGCCTTCGACGTCCTCGTCGCGAAGCTCGCGCAGCTCGCCCGCGACACCGCCGGCGCCGCGATGCTCGCCCGCACGCACGGCCAGCCGGCGACGCCGACGACGATGGGCAAGGAGCTCGCCGTCACCGTGGCGCGGCTCAAGCGCCAGCGCGCGCGCGTCGCCGCCGTCGAGCCGCTCGGCAAGTTCAACGGCGCGACCGGCACCTACGCCGCGCACCTCGCCGCGGACCCGGCGCTCGACTGGCCCGCGCTCTCCAGCGAGTTCGTCACGTCCCTCGGTCTCACCTGGAACCCGCTCACGACGCAGATCGAGTCGCACGACTGGCAGGCCGAGCTCTACCAGGCCGTCTCGCTCGCGGGGCGCGTGCTGCACGGCCTCTGCGTCGACATGTGGACGTACATCTCGCTCGGCTACTTCCGGCAGATCCCGGTCGCCGGCGCGACCGGCTCCTCGACGATGCCGCACAAGGTCAACCCGATCCGCTTCGAGAACGCCGAGGCGAACCTCGAGCTCGCCTCCGCCGTCCTCGAGTCCCTCGCCGCGACGCTCGTCGAGTCGCGCATGCAGCGCGACCTCACCGACTCGACGACCCAGCGGAACATCGGCGTCGGCCTCGGCCACTCGCTCCTCGCGATCGACAACGTGACCCGCGGCCTCGGCGAGATCGCCCTCGCCCGCGAGGTGCTGCTCGCCGACCTCGACGCGAACCCCGAGGTGCTCGCCGAGGCGATCCAGACGGTCATCCGCGCCGAGGTCGCGGCCGGCCGCTCCTCGATCGCCGACCCCTACGCCGTGCTCAAGGAGCTCACGCGCGGGCACCGGGTCACCCTCGAGGAGATCAGAACGTTCATCGAGGGCCTCGACATCGGCGACGACGCGAGGGCGCGCCTGCTCGCACTGACCCCCGCGACCTACACCGGCCTCGCGGAGCAGCTCGCCCGCTGAGTCAGTGCGGCGAGGAGTCGTCGCCGAGGACGCCGCCCGCCGGCGGCTGCTTCGGGGGCTCGTAACCGCCGAGGGAGAGCATCGCGAGGGTGACGAGCGAGAGCACGAACGCGGCGCCGGAGACGATCAGCACGAGCAGCCAGCTCTGCGCCGCCTGCTCCGCGAACTCGCCCCACGGATGCAGGACGATCGCGGCGACGACGCCGGCGAAGGCGGCGAGCGCGGCGGAGAGGCCGAGCAGCTCGAGCGGACGCGTGCGGTCGCGGCGAGTGGGGAGGATCGGCGTCGGCACGGAGGTCGGGGGCCGCTCCGGCGCGTTCTGCTCGACCGGCCGCTCGCCGGGCACGGCGCGTCCCTCCGCGTCCCCTACGGGGACGGCGTCCTGCGGGCTCATGCGGTCGCCCGCTCGTCCCGGTCGCGCTCGGTGCTGCGCTCGCGCTGCGGGACGAGACCGATGCCGGAGATCACGAGCAGCACGCCGAGGATCGCGGCGGTCGCGCCGAACAGACCGACGATCATCGTCGACGACGTGACCGCGCCGGAGATCACCTCGCCCGTCTTCTCCTCGAAGGAGAACGCCTGGTAGAAGGTCGGCGGCACCGCGACGACGGCCAGCGCGCCGAGCGCCCCGATGACGCCGGTGGCGATCCAGTCGCGGGCGAAGCGGTCCGCCGCGCGCCGCCGGATGCCGACGACGAGGTCGACGACCGCCGTGAGCGCGAGCGTGGCGGCGATGGTCAGCGCGAGGACGAGCACCTGGGCGGCGCTGGAGGAGCCGGGGCCGTCGGGCTGCGCCGTCGCGGCGCTCGGCACGCTGAACGCCATCGCGACCCCGGCGGCGATCGCGCCGAGGCCGGCGACGACGGCCTTGAGGATCGAGGCGGTCCGGGCGAGGCCGGACGGCAGGATCCCCGCGCCGACGCCGGCGGCGACCGCGGTGAGCAGCGCATAGGCGGCGAAGACGACGAAGCCGAATGCGGCGGAATGGCCGGAGGTGAACGTCACCGCGACCGCTGCCGCGAGCGCCGGGACGGCGAGCGCGAGCGGGACGGGCCAGCGCACGACGGTGGCGAGGGTCGGCTCAGGCACGGCTACCAGGGTAGCGGGCATAGCTGGAGAGCTTGCCCGGCCGGTGCCCGCTAGCGCCCTGCGGGGAGATCCGCGAACCGGGAGAAGTGGCCGTGGAAGCCGACCGTCACGGTGTCGGTCCGGCCGTTGCGGTGCTTGGCGACGATGAAGTCGGCCTCGCCCTGGCGGGGCGAGTTCTGGTCGTAGGCGTCCTCGCGGTGCAGGAGGATGACCATGTCGGCGTCCTGCTCGATCGAGCCGGACTCGCGGAGGTCGGAGAGCATCGGCTTCTTGTCCACGCGCTGCTCGGGACCGCGGTTGAGCTGGGACATGGCGATGACGGGGACCTCGAGCTCCTTCGCGAGCAGCTTGAGCGCCCGGGAGAACTCGCTGACCTCCTGCTGGCGGGACTCGACCCGCTTGCCGCTCGTCATGAGCTGGAGGTAGTCGATGACGACGAGCTTGAGCCCGGCGCGCTGCTTGAGGCGGCGGCACTTCGCCCGGATCTCGACGAGCGTCATGTTCGGGCTGTCGTCGATGAAGAGCGGGGCCTCGTTGATCCGGCCGCGGACGGCCGCGAGGGTGCCCCAGTCCTGCGTGTTGATCGTGCCCTTGCGCATGTGGTGGAGCGGGATCGACGCCTCCGCCGAGAGGAGGCGCATGGCGATCTCGCTGCGCCCCATCTCGAGGGAGAAGATGATCGACGGCTGCTGGTGCTTGATGGCGGCGGAGCGGGCGATGTCGAGGCCGAGCGTCGACTTGCCGATCGCCGGACGCGCGGCGATGACGATGAGCTGGCCGGGATGCAGACCGCCGGTGAGCTCGTCGAGCTCGTGGAAGCTCGTGGGGACGCCGACCATGGAGCCGTCGCGGCTGGAGGCGACCTCGATCTCCTCGACCGCCGCCATGACCGCGGTCGACAGCGGGACGAAGTCGTCGGCCTGGACCCCGCCGTGCACGCCGTAGATCTCCGCCTGCGCCGCGTTGACGAGATCGGTGACCTCGCCTTCGCTCGCGTAGCCCATCTGGGCGATGCGGGTGCCGGCCTCGACGAGACGGCGCAGGATCGCCTTCCCCGAGACGATGCCCGCGTAGTAGCCCGCGTTCGCCGCGGTCGGCACGAGCGAGGTGAGCGTGTGCAGGTACTCGGGCCCGCCCGCGCGGCCGAGCTCGCCCTGCTTCGTCAGCTCGTCGGTGACGGCGATGACGTCGGTCGGCTCGCCGCGCGAGTAGAGCGAGAGGATCGCCTCGAAGATCAGCTCGTGCTTCGGGATGTAGAAGTCGGCCGCCTTGACCGTCTCGAGGACATCCGCCGCCGCGTCCTTGGACAGCAGCATGCCGCCGATGGCCGACTGCTCCGCGAGCAGGTCGTGCGGCGGCACGCGGTCGAGCGGCGCCGGGCCGCCGCCGCGCGCGTCGCGATCGCGGTCCCCCCGGCCGTCCCAGTCGCGTCCCTCGGCGCCGCGACCGAGATGGGCGATCGACACGGGGACTCCGTTCCGCAGGCGCGCGAGCGCGCCGGCAAGCAGTGGCGGATGCGGCGGTGCTGGACCGCTGCGCACAATGATCGGGGGGACCACCGACATCGCCCGCGAGGGATGGAAGCTGTCCTTGATCCCGCTCCGTTGGGCGACGCTCCACCATAGGGATCGGGCTCGGCGATCTGCAATCCAGGCCTGTGGATAACCGTGTGAACGAATTGCACGAAACGCCGCGACCCTTGTGAGCGGCTTGTGCATCAGCCTGTGGACAGCAGAGGACTTTCCGAGTGGATGGGTGTTCTGATCAGCGATATTTCGGACCAGACCCTGTGTGTGAAAAGTTGTTTAGAGTCCGGGTTGAGGGTTGTCCGGACGATCCGGTCCTGTGGACGAAGACGAGACCTTTTCGAGACGCGGAAGGGCGGCCCCCGAGTCCGGGAGCCGCCCTCCGACGGTCTGCAGCGCGTGCTGCGGGACGGAACTACTTCGCGGCGACGACCTGCAGCGAGATGACCGCGACCAGGTCCTCACGGAGCCGGACGGTCGCCTCGTGGGCGCCCGTGGTCTTGATCGGCGTCGCGATCTCGACCTTCTTCTTGTCGATCGAGCCGAGGCCGGCGGCCTCCACCGCGGTGGCGATGTCCGAGGTGGTGATCGATCCGAAGAGGCGACCCTCCTTGCCGGCGGCCTTCGCGGTGAGCTTGACCGTCGCGGCCTCGAGCGCCGCCTTGAAGGACTGCGCCTCCTCGAGGGTCGCGTGCTCGCGCGCGGCGCGGGCGGCCTTGATCTGCTCGATCTGCTTCTCGGCGCCGCGCGACCACGCGACGGCGAAGCCCTGCGGGATGAGGTAGTTGCGGGCGTAGCCGGCCTTGACGTCGACGACATCGCCGGGGGTGCCGAGGCCGGTGACCTCGTTGGTGAGAATGAGCTTCGACATGTGCGTCCTCCCTGCGATCAGCGGCCGGCGCCGGCGTAGGGGAGGAGCGCCATCTCGCGGGCGTTCTTGACGGCCGTGGCGATGAGGCGCTGCTCCTGGACGGAGACACCGGTGATGCGGCGCGAACGGATCTTGCCGCGCTCGGAGATGAACTTGCGGAGGGTCGCGACGTCCTTGTAGTCGATGACGCCGACGGTGATCGACTTCGGGGCCGCGGCGTTCTTGCCGTCCTTGCCCTTGACGCGCGGCTTGCGGCGGTCGCCGCTGCTGCTGCTGCTCTTGCCAGCCATGTTGCGTGGTTCCTTACGGTTTCAGGTCTGTGTGTGCTGTGGTTCGGATCAGAACGGGGTGTCGTCGGTGTACGCGCCCGGCGCGTTCCACGCGTCCCCGCCGCCCGAGGAGGGCGAGCCCCAGGGCTCGTCGATCTGGCCGCGGCCGCCGCCGCGGACCTCGCCGCGCTCACCGCCCGCGGCGCGGGTGACGGAGGCGGTCGCGTACCGCAGGGACGGGCCGATCTCGTCGACCTCGAGCTCGATCGACGTGCGCTTCTCGCCCTCGCGGGTCTCGTAGCTGCGCGACTTGAGCTTGCCCGTGGCGATGACGCGGCTGCCCTTGGTGAGGGAGCCGGCGACGTGCTCGGCGAACTCGCGCCAGCACGACGCGCGGAGGAACAGCGCCTCGCCGTCCTTCCACTCGTTCGACGCGCGGTCGAACGTGCGCGGGGTGCTCGCGATCGTGAAGTTCGCCACCGCGAGGCCGGACTGCGTGTACCGCAGCTCCGGGTCGGCCGTCAGGTTGCCCACGACGGTGATGATCGTGTCGGGCATCTCAGACCTTCGCGGCGGCCTTCGCGGCGCGGCGCTCGACCGTGGCCTTCGCGTGCGACGCGACGGCGACGGCGTGCTCCTTGCGGAGGACCTTGGTGCGCAGCACGGCCTCGTTGAGGTTGAGCTGGCGGTCGAGCTCGATCGACGCGGCCGGGGTCGACGTGAAGTCGATGACGGCGTAGATGCCCTCGGACTTCTTCGCGATCTCGAACGAGAGTCGACGACGGCCCCAGATGTCGACGTTGTCGACGGTGCCGCCCTCGGCGCGGATGACGTTGAGGAACTTGTCGAGGCTCGGAGCGACGGTCCGCTCATCGAGCTCCGGGTCGAGAATGACCATGAGTTCGTACTGATGCGTCACAAACCCACCCCCTTCGGACTAGCGGCCCCGGACCCTGTGTCCGGAGCAGGAGGTTGTGAACGTGCCGCCTCGAAAGGCGACCCTCGATCATAGCAGAACGCGCTTCCCCGCGTCTCAGGGTCGGGCCGACCACCAGTCCGTGAGCCGGCGCTCCGCCTCCTCGGCGCCGAGCGGGCCCTCGTCGAGGCGGAGGTCGAGGAGGAACTTGTACGCCTGGCCGACCTCTGGTCCGGGCTTCAGGCTGAGGATCCGCATGATCTCCTGCCCGTCGAGGTCGGGGCGGACGGCGGCGAGGTCCTCCGCCGCCGCGATCTCCGCGATCCGCTGCTCCAGGTCGTCGTAGGCGAACTCGAGGCGCTCGGCCTTCCGGCGGTTCCGCGTCGTGACGTCGGCGCGGGTCAGGATGTGCAGTCGCTCCAGCTCCGGGCCCGCGTCGCGGACGTAGCGGCGGATCGCCGAGTCCGTCCACGCCTGGTCGCTGTAGCCGAAGAACCGCAGATGC
>JAGIAU010000049.1 GCA_017744755.1 Microbacteriaceae bacterium | reverse complement strand
CCCCGGCACCGCCCGTCGGCGACGGCTCCGGGCCGGCCGTGCAGGCGGTCAGCAGGACGGTCAGCGCAGCGGCGAGGGCGGCGACGCGGCCGGGACGCCGGCGACGGCCGGCGAGGGCCTCGCCTCCCCGGACGGCACGCAGGGGACGATCTCCGCCGGTCCGTACATCCTCTTCACCGGCAGCCGTCCCGCGGTCGCGCTCGGCGAGGCGCTGCGGACCGGCGAGCGCGCCCCGGAGCCGCTCGAGCCGCCGGTCGACGAAGGCGGCGAGTACAGCGCCGCGGCCTCGGCCATCTCGCCGAGCGGGCTCGTCGCGCTGTACTCGGTGCAGGAGTCGGAGCGGCGCATCCGCACGTTCGACGCCGTGACCGAGGCCTGGGACGAGGTCCCCGTCGGGGACGCGCCGACGACGCAGGCCGGGCTGCAGCTCGCCTTCGTCGGCGACCGGATCGTGCTGTACCAGGCGGACGACGAGGCGCCGCGGCTGTGGGTCGACGGCGCCGGCCCGTTCGCGCTGCCCGCCGCGATCGGCTCCGACGGGCTGCTGCAGGCCTCGGGCCCCGCCTCGGACGCGGCGCTCGTCGCATCGAGCAACGGCCTGTACCGCCTGTCGCTCGCGGACGGCGCCGAGCTCGAGCACGTCGAGGCGGCGGGTGAGGCGGCGCGCCCGGTGGCGTTCGGCGAGGCGTGGGCGGCGGCGTGGCTCGCGAGCGGCTCGGGGCAGCTCTGGGTCTCGGACGGCCCGGGCACGGCGGTCTCGGGAGCGCTCATCGACCTCGCGATCGACGGCGACCAGTTCGAGGACAACGTCGACGTGACCCCGTCGCTCGTCTCCAACGGGGACCGCGCGGTCCTGCTCGAACGCTCCACCGGCATGCTGTGGTCGGTGCCGGACGGCGTGCTCATCCCGCTGCGGCAGTGGACCGCCGACGAGGTGGTGCCGGCGCCTGCGGACAACGACGTGCCGGACGAGTCGCCTGCGCCGCCGGTCGCGGTGAACGACGCGTTCGGCGTGCGCGCCGGCCAGACGGCCGTGCTCCCCGTCCTCTACAACGACCACGATGCGAACCCCGAGGACGTGCTCAGCATCGACCCCGCCTCGGTGCAGGGCCTCGATCCCGCGTTCGGCACGCTGTCCTTCGTCGGCGCGAACCAGACGCTCGTCATCGCCGTGACCGGCTCCATGGCGTCCGCGAGCTTCACCTACCGTGCGACGGACGGGAAGAATCCGAGCGCCGCGCCGGCGACCGTCACGCTGACGCTCAAGGGCGCGGAGCACACGCCCCCGGTGTGGTGCGACGACTACTTCGCCCCCGATCCCTGCTTCGTCGACTGGCCGCAGCCGCAGATCCTGCTCGGCGGCACGGCGACGTTCGACGTCCTGAAGGGCTGGGTCGACGCGGAGGGCGACGCGCTCATCATCGACTCGGCGGTCCCCGAGGCCGGGGCGCCGATCGTCGCGATGCCCTCGGCCGACGGGCGGCTCGCGATCGGCCACACGGACCGGACCGGAGCGCCCGGAACGTACCGGGTGCTCGTGACGGTCCGCGACGCCTACGGCGACGTGTCCGAGCCGCGGGAGCTCGAGGTCGACGTGCTCGCCTCGCCGGACTTCTCCGTCAAGGGCGGTGCGATCCTCGGCCGGGCCGGCGAGTGGACGACCCAGCCGATCGCCGAGTTCGCGAGCGGCGGCTCCGGGTCCTACCAGGTGCTCGACGTCGCCGAGCTGACGGTCGGCGGCCGACTGGACCTCGACTGGAACGAGGCCGACGGCGCCATCCGGCTGCGCGCCGAGGAGGCGGGCGACTACATCGTCACCGCGAAGGTGAAGGACGCCGCGACGCCGAACCAGCACGACGTCAACCTCCGCTACACGGTGCTGCCCGCCGAGCAGGACGCCGTCGCGGTCCCGCCGCTCACCGCCTACGTCCGGCAGGGCGAGGACACGCTCGTCGACGTCCTCGGCGCGGTGCAGAACACGACCGGCCGCGTCCTCCTCGTGACCTCGGCGACGCCGGGCCCCGCCCCGAACGCCGGGCCGACCGTCCTCGCCGCGAGCGTCATCGACCACGCGCTCATCCAGCTCCGCAGCATCGACAGCGTCATCGCCGACCGGCTCGGTCGCAGCGACGGCCCGCTCGGCAGTGTCGCCTACACGGTCGAGGACGCCGACGGGAACGTCTATCGCGGCAGCATCGGCGTGTTCCTCGTCCCGGCGTCGGGGCAGGCGCCGATCGCGGTGCCGGACGCCGCGACCGTGCGAGCCGGCGACGTCGCCGAGGTCGCGGTGCTCGCGAACGACGTGGCGCCGCGCGGCGAGCGGCTCGCCCTGCACCCCGACATGAGCACCTCGGGTGACGGCGACGGCCTCGCCTTCTCCGCCGGCACCTCCCTGCGCTACCTCGCGCCCGAGGTGCCGGGCACCTACACCGTCTTCTACTACGCCTACCTCGAGAGCTCGCCCGAGCAGCTCGCCCGCTCTCAGGTGACCTTCACGGTCCTGCCGCCCGGCGCGAACCGGGCCCCCCAGGCGATCGACCTGGAGTCCAGGACGCTCTCCGGGCGCACCGTCGAGATCCCCGTCCCCGTCGACAGGATGGACCCGGACGGCGACCGCGTGCTCGTGACGAGCGTCGCGCAGCCCGCAGAGCCGCGTCTCGGCGCCGTCATGGTGGGGGAGGGCGGGCGTTCGCTCCTCTTCACGGCGCCGGAGACGAACCGCCAGCTCGCCGGCGGCGCGCAGCAGGGCGGCTGGCAGGCGGAGTTCACCTACACGGTCCGCGACTCGGAGGGCGAGACCGGCACGGCGACGGTCCGCGTCGCGGTCAGCGCGCAGGATCCCGAGGACCTCGCGCCGGTGACGTTCATCGACAAGGTGCGGGTCAAGCAGGTCGAGCCGGGCGGCGCGCCGGTGCCGATCAGCGTCGAGCCGCTGCTGAACGACCGTGACCCCGCGGACGGCTCGCTCGCCCTCGGCAGCCCGACCGCCTCGGGCCTGCACATCCTCTACGAGGTCGCGCCGAACATGTCCGGCCGCGCGCCTGGCGGCGCCGTCGCCCCCGGCTCCCCGTATGCGGAGGCGCAGCGCCTGCAGGTGCCGCCCGTCCCGGTGACGCTCGCGGACGGCACGAACGAGTTCTACCCGGACGGCGCCGTCGGCTTCCAGGTGACGGACGAGACCGCCCCTGGGACCTACTACTTCCTGTACACCGTCGAGTCGTTGAAGACCCGGTCGACCGCCGAGGGCGTCATCGCGATCACCGTCTCGCCGGGCGACTCGCCGAACCAGCCCGTCATCGAGGACACCGTCGTGACGGCGGCGACGCGCGGCCAGGTCGAGTCGGGCGGCATCGACGTGCTGAGCGGCAAGGTCGTCTGGCCGACGGGCGACGCGAGCGGGCTGCGGATCGCGGGCTTCGGGCCCGGCGCGCCGAGCGGCTTCTCGTTCAACGGCTCGCGCATCGAGGGCCGTGTGCCGTCGGGCGGCGCGGTCGTCCCGTTCCGCGTCGAGTACGGCACGGACGCGACGACGGGGGAGCCGAAGTCGGCGTGGGGCCTCTTGCGCATCCCCGCGTTCGACGACTACCGGCTCCAGGTCGTCCGGCTGCCGGATCCGGTCACGGAGCTGGAGACCGGCGACATCGACCTGCTGCACGTGCTCGGCGTCGCCGACGACGACCGCGTCGAGGTGAGCCAGACGAGCTCCTTCGCGACGCACCGCCCCTCGACGAACGAGTCGCTCGCCGTGACCGCCTGCGTCCTGAAGCCCGGGTCGGCCTCCGTGCTGTCCTACACGGCCGGCTACTCGCCCGGCATCGGGTCCGACACCTGCACGGTCGACGTGCGGCTCGCGGGTCAGAGCGACGACGCCTGGTCCACGGTCGTCATCCCGATCCCGATCAAGCCGAAGGATCCGCTTGCGATCCTCACCCCGGTCACGAAGACGGTGAACATCCTGAACGGCCGCATCGACGTGAACCTGCACGACGAGCTCGTGGGCTGGACCGGCGACTTCTCCATGGACGATGCCGGGCAGCGCGAGACCATGGTGTTCACCGCCAGCTATGGCGGCGGATCCTTCAAGGTGACGCCGACGGGACCCGACTACGACCTGTCGCTCGCGATCGACGTGAGCCCGACGGCGGCGAGCGGCGCCCGCGAGACCGTGTCGATCCACCTCGACTACCCGTGGCCGTCCGATCCGTCCCTGCCGCACTTCCAGAAGGACGTCGCGCTCGTGCTCTACGTCGGCCAGGTGCCGGCGCAGGGACCGTCCGGCGCGACGCTCTCGAAGAGCTGCGACGCGAAGTCGATCGACGCCTGCCAGCTCCAGGTCGTCTTCCCGGCCGACCAGTCGGGCCAGTTCAACCCGCTGACGGGGAACACCTCCGGCGAGTCGACGGCGCTGCGCCTCGTCGGCGTCGGCGGCGGTTCCGGCTCCTTCGAGTGCCCGGCGCTCGGGCAGGCGACGGCGCAGGGCGAGAGCATCCGGCTGGCGCTGCTGACGGCGGAGGAGAGCAAGCCGGCCGGCGGCACCTGCGTGGTGCCGTTCACCGTCGCCGATGTGCGCGGCCGGACGGGCAGCGGCCAGGTGTCGTTCGACGTGACCGGCTTCCCCCCGAAGCCGAGCGCCCCCGTGACCGCGGACTCCGGCGAGGGCTTCGTCCAGGTCGACGTCGTGCTCGGCGACGCCGCCAGGGCGCATCCGGCGGTCAACGGCGTGCGGCTCTACGAGGCCGGCGCGCTCGTGCCGAACCAGTCGTGCGAGCGGCTCGACGCCGGCACGTTCCGCTGCACCGTCACGGGTCTGGACAACGCAGTCCACCACATCTATCAGGCGCGCGCCGTCAACGAGCAGGGCGACGAGTCGGCGCTGTCCGGGCCGCTGACGACGTGGGCGTTCGTCGCCCCGAGCTTCCCGCCCGGCGGAGAGCCCGAGTACGAGGACCGCATCTACGAGCCGGGCACGACCGACACGAACCATGGCCGCATGCGCCTGGAGTCCGTCTGCCTGCAGGGCAACTCCGCCGTCGCCGGCGAGGCGAGCTCCATCCGCTACGCGATCGGCATGCCGGGGAACCCGGCCGTCACGGTCCCCGTCGACCCCGGCACCGGCTGCACGGCCGATCAGCTCGTGACGGTGAACGGCACCGGCGGTTTCACCATCACGGCGACCCCCGTCAGCGGCGCCGAGCCGCCGCCGATCGGCACGAGCACCGAGTCGAACGAGGGCAGCGGCACCGTCTCGCCCGGCCTCGTCTCGCACGGCGCCCCGAGCGCGGCGCCGACGCTCACGGCGACCTGGAACGGCACCGACGCCGTCGCCGTCTCCTGGTCGCCGCAGTGGAACAGCGGGGACGCCGGGGCCGCGCCGGACACGGGCGCGTTCCCGCAGGTCTCCTTCATCGCCTGGCTCGCCGACGACCCGGAGCCGGTCTGCGCGACGACGCTCAACGCGGGCGGGTTCACCGAGCTGACGGTCACCGGGACGCACGTCGCCGCCACGGGGACGGCGTCGGCGAGCTTCTCCGTCGGCGGGAGCGGCGCCGACCTCGCCGTGAACGACCACTACCGGTTCAAGGCGTGCGGCACCTACGGCTACGGGCTCGCCCAGTCGACGCAGCAGGTCGAGTGGCTCTTCCACAAGCCCGCGGCGCCCGCCTCCTCGACGATGACGTACACGCCCGCGTCGGAGGACATGAACGACCCGTCGATCCACTCGTGGTCGGGCTCGGCGACCGCGCCGTCGTTCACCTGGACGCTCCCGTCGACCGATCCGGTGAACAACGCTGGCGCCGACCTCGCCGCCGGCGCCGCGAGCCTGAACGCGAACGAGCCGCCGCCCGGCGCCTCGACCTGGCAGGTCCGGTACTTCTACGGCACGGCCGGCCGTCCCGCGAAGGCGCCGGCGGGCTCGCCGAGCGCCATCACGAACCAGCCGGTGTCCGGCAACCAGTTCGGCAGCTGGTACGCGCAGTACTGCTTCAACGTCGCGGCGGAGCCGGACCCGTTCTGCTCCGACTGGTCTGCAGCGATCACGCCGACGACGCAGTACACGGGCGTCGATTTCGGGACGAGCGCGACGCTCACGCTGCCGACCCAGGCGCAGTGCCAGGCGTTCTTCGACGACGTGAACAACGTCACGATCCCGGCAGCCGGCCAGGCCGCCTACGACACCTGGTGGAACGGCTACTACGGGAACGTCTACTCCGCCGGCTACACCGACGTCGTCGACGGCACGACGCACTACCCCGGCTACACGGAGCAGTACTCGGCGTCGATGGCGACGTACTACACGCCGGCCGCCGTCGCCGCCGAGACGCCGAACTGGCAGTTCGACCCGATCCCGCCGAGCTACACCGCGCCGTATGTCACGCCGACGACGGGCCCGTCCGGCAACGCCGAATGGGACGCCGCCTTCGCCGGGTACCAGGCCGCCTACGAGACGGCGTCCGACGGCTGGAACGGCCAGCCGCTGCCCGACCCCATGACCGACCAGTGGCAGTACGACCGCGACGCCTGGGCGGAGGACAAGGCGAACACGGTGTGGGCGCCGGCCAAGGCCGACGCCGTCGTGCTGGCGAACGCGCAGGCGCAGTCCGACACCGAGGCGCAGGACGCCGGCCACGCGGCCCAGTCCGCCGCGGCCGCCCAGGAGGCCCAGATCGCCGCCCAGCCCGGCGCGGGCGACGACCTGCGCGAGCAGGCGATCGTCGCCGCCGGCGACCAGTTCGAGCAGAACGCCGCGCTGACGAGCGGGCTCGACCCCACGACGTGGACGCTCGGCGCGTTCACCCCCATGTCGAACGTGACGCATGTGCTCGCGCGCGACCCCGGGACGCATCTCTTCACCTCCATCACCTACGGCTTCGCGGCCGCGACGAGCCTGAGCCTCCCGGCGATGGCCTACGTCAAGGCCGCGGTCACCGCCCAGCTCGGCAGCAGCTATGCATGCGGCGCGTGACGCATCCGACGACAGAACGCACTGAGAGGACAGCATGACGACGACCCCGGAGCAGGCGCTGTGGTTCGCCGACGCCTTCAAGCAGATCGCCGACAACATGGAGCAGGCCATCCTCGGCAAGCGGCACGTCATCGAGCTCGTGCTCGCGACGACCGTCAGCCAGGGCCACGTGCTCCTCGAGGACGTGCCCGGCACCGGCAAGACGGCGCTCGCGCGCACGCTCGCGCAGACCATCAAGGGCACCTCGTCGCGCATCCAGTTCACGCCGGACCTGCTGCCGGGCGACGTCACCGGCATCACCGTCTTCGACCAGAAGCGCGCCGAGTTCGACTTCCACGCGGGCCCGATCTTCGCGAACGTCGTCCTCGCCGACGAGATCAACCGCGCATCGCCGAAGACGCAGAGCGCGCTCCTGGAGGTGATGGAGGAGGGGAATGTCACCGTCGACGGCGTGACGCGCCCCGTCGGCTCGCCGTTCCTCGTCATCGCGACGCAGAACCCGGTCGAGCAGGCCGGCACCTACCGGCTCCCGGAGGCGCAGCTCGACCGCTTCATGATCAAGACGTCGATCGGCTATCCCGATGACGCGGCGATGCAGCAGATCCTCGCCGGCCAGGCGGAGGGGAAGAAGACCGTCCCCGGCATCGTCGACCTCCAGACGCTGCTCGCGATGACGGAGATGAGCCGGGGCGTGTTCGTCAACCCGCTCGTCTACGACTACATCACGCGACTGGTGAACGCGACCCGCCTGGCGACGGAGGTGCGCCTCGGCGTCTCCGTGCGCGGCGCGATCTCCCTCGCCCGGCTCGTCGTCGCGTGGGCGCTGTCGCGCGGACGCATCTACGTCATCCCGGACGACGTGCAGCGGCTCGCCGTCGCCGCCCTCGCCCACCGCATCGTGCTCGAGCCGGAGGCCGAGTTCGACGGCGTCACCGCCGAGCAGGTCATCGGCCAGATCCTGCTCGACGTCCCGGCCCCCCAGGAGAACGCCACCGCATGACCGACCACGGCTCGAGCGGGCTGAACGCCACGACGACACGGCTGGGTGACACCGTCATCCAGCGGCCTCGTCGTGTCAGCCTGCTCCAGCAGGACGTGATCGAGCCGACGAGGTACGCCGCGAAGGTCGCCGGGCACTGGCTCCGGAAGGCCGGTCGGGCGACGTTCGGCTGGTTCATCGACACCGTCACGCCGGCGGGCTGGATGCTGACGGTCCTGCTGCTCCTCGGCGCCGCGGCCGGCGCGATCTTCGGCCTCGTCGAAGGCTGGGTCATCGCATCCGTCGCGGGGGCGCTGCTGCTCTTCAGCATCCCGTTCCTGCTCGGCCGGGTGAGCTTCGACATCGGCTTCTCGCTGTCGCACGACCGCGTCGTCGCCGGCTCCGAGGTGGACGCGACCATCACCGTGACGAACCGGTCCCGCCGAATCTCCCTCCCCGTCGTCCTCGACGTCCCGGTCGGCCCCGGCCTCGTCGAGGCCTACGTGCCCCTGCTCCTCGGCAGGGCCAGGCACGTCGAGGAGCTCCGGATCGCCGCGCCGCGCCGCAGCATCATCCAGGTCGGGCCCATGCAGATCACCCGCGGCGACCCTATCGGGATCCTGCGCCGCGAGCTCGACTGGCCGCAGGTCGAGCAGGTGTACGTGCACCCCGTCACGATCCGGCTGCCGCCGACGAGCGCCGGCTTCGTCAAGGACGTCGAGGGCCAGCCGACGAAGCACATCGTCGACTCCGACCTCGCCTTCCACGCCATCCGCGAGTACCACCCGGGCGACTCGCGGCGGCACGTGCACTGGAAGTCGACGGCGAAGACCGGCCAGCTCATGGTCCGGCAGTTCGAGGAGACCCGGCGCGCCCGCATCGCCGTCGTCCTCGACGTGCAGGCGGACGAGTACGACACGGACGACGAGTTCGAGCTCGGCGTCAGCGCCGCCGCCTCGCTCGCGCTGCAGTCCGTGCGCGACGGCCGCGAGGTGCTCATGGTCACGAGCGGTCGCAGCGAGGTGAAGCGCGGCCAGGAGGTCGCCATCACGACCCTGCCGACGCGGAACCCGAAAGGTCTTCTCGACGCGACCTGCGCGATCGAGATCGACGCCGCCGCGGAGCCGCTCGAGGCGGTCACCCGGCTGACCGCCCAGACGTTCCCGGGCCTGTCGATCGCGTTCCTCGTCACGGGCTCCAAGGTGACCATGCAGCGGCTCCAGCGCGCCGCCTTCGCCTTCCCCGCGAACGCGACGACCGTCGTCATCCGCGTCGAGCCGGGGGCCGAGCCGCTGCTGCGCGCCACGCGCGACTTCACCGTCATCACGATCGGCGTGCTCGACGACCTCAAGCACCTCATCATGCGCGGAGCCCTCAAGTGATCCGCCGCGAAGGGCAGCGGCCCGCCGTCCGCCTCCTCGTCCTGGACGGTCTCTACGTCGCGCTCGCGGCCGCGCTCGCCGTCGCGGCCGCGTGGCCGATCTACCAGCACCCGCAGGTCCTCGTCGTCGGCGTGGCGGGCATCGGCGTCGGCCTGCTCTGCGCGATCGGCGGCAGGCTGCTGCGGCTGCCGTTCTGGATCGACCTGCTCGCCGCGCTCGCGCTGTATCTCCTCGTCGCGGTGCCGGTCGCGATCCCGAGCGCGTTCCCCGCCCGCTGGTTCACGGGCCTGCGCGAGGCCGCGCTCGGCGTCGTCACGGGGTGGAAGGAGATCGTCACCGTCGAGCTCCCCCTCGGGGTGTACCAGGCCGTGCTGGTGCCGCTGCTCGTCGTCGTCCTGTTCGGCGCGTACGCCGCCGCGCGGATCGCGTCCACCACCGGCCGAGGACGCATCATGGCGCCCGTCGTCCTGCTCGCCATGCTCGGCTTCGGCGCCGCGTTCGGCTCGAGCGAGCTCGCCGAGCCGTACGCGCCCGGCCGGATCCCCGTGCTCCCCGTCGTCGGCGTGCTCACGGTCGCGAAGGTCCTCGTGGCCTGCGCGATGCTGCTCGTCGTCCTGTCCCTCGTCTGGCTCGCCGTGCGGGCGCGGCTGACGCGCGCGCAGGCGCTCGCGCGCGGCGCAGGCGTCGCCCAGTCCGGCGTCGCCGTCCACTCGGGGAACGCCTGGGCGAGCGTCCGTCGCGCGGCCCTCGGGATCGCCATGGTCGCCGTCGCCGTCGCGGGAGCCGGGTTCGTCGCCGTGCCGGCCGCGCTCGCGGAGCGTTCCGTCATCCGCGACCATGTCCGGCCCTTCGAGCTGACGTCCGCGCAGGCGAGCCCGCTCGCGGGCTACCGGGCGTGGCTCTCGGACGACCGGTATGACGCGGAGCTCTTCGCCGTCCAGGCGCCCAGCTCCGTCGACCGGCTGCGCATCGCCGTCATGGACGTCTACGACGGCACGCGCTTCACCGTCTCCAACGCGTCGGACGGCTCGCGATTCGCACGGCTCGGGGCGACGAACGCGCAGGACGGGATGCCGGTCGGCATCACCGTCGGTCCCGCGTACACGGAGCCGTGGGTGCCGCTGCCAGGCGACCGCACCTCGCCGGCCGCGTTCCCTGCGGGGGGCGACCGTGCCGTCGAGCTCGAGGACGCGCTCTACTACGCCACCGACGACAGCCTCGCGATCGTCGTCGCGCCGCGGGGCGATGGCACCGTCGGCTTCCGCGAGGGCGACCGGGTGACCGTCAGCGGCGAGGCGCCGTCCGCCACCGCCCTCGAGCGCATCGCCGACGCCGCGGGCGGCGCGCCGATCGGCGGCGTCACCGAGGAGGCGTACCCGCAGCTCGTCGGCTGGATCGACGATCAGGCCGCGGGCACGGGCGGGGCCGCCGTCCTCGAGCTCATCGACCGCCTCCGCTCGCGCGGCTACCTGAGCCACGGCCTCCTCCAGGACGAGGCTCAGGCCTCGGAGTGGTACCAGGACCTCCAGGCCCGGGACGGGCAGTACACGTTCAAGGAGAGCCGCGCAGGGCACTCCGCGCAGCGCATCGAGGCGCTCTTCCAGCAGCTCACCGAGCGGGAGCGGCAGGCGGATGCGGGGGGCGCGGACAGCGCCTCCGACCCGGCGGCCTATGTGTCCGCGATCGGCGACGACGAGCAGTTCGCGACCGCCGGCGCCCTCATCGCCTGGGCGAACGGCATCCCGGCCCGCGTCGTCCTCGGCGTGCGGCTGCAGGATGCCGAGGACGCGTCGTCGGCCCCGGAGCCGGCCGTGGAGGCGTGCGCGGCCGGCGCCGGGAGCGGTTCGTACGTCTGCGAGGGGCGGAACGTCGGCGCCTGGATCGAGGTCCAGGTCGGGGGCGACTGGCTGCCCATCGACACGAGCCCGCAGTTCACGACCCTGCCGACCGACACGCAGGAGGGCGCGAACCCCCCGCAGCACGGCACGATCCCGGAGCGCCCGGCGAGCAGCGTCATCGACCCGCCGAGCGCCTCCCGGACCGAGGTCGAGTCGCAGGCGGCGGAGGACGCGGCCGAGGCGCCGAACCTCAGCCAGTCCGCCCTGCTCGCCCTGCGCATCACCGCGGTCGCGGGCGCCGCGGCCGGGCTGCTCCTCGTCCCGCCTGCGATCCTCGTCGGCGCGAAGGTCGTCCGCCGCACCCGGCGCCGCGCCGCGGATCCGGAGGCCGCGATCGTCGGGGCGTGGGAGGAGCTCGTCGACGAGTGCGTCGACCTCGGCAAGCTCCCCGTCGCGGCCGGGGGAACGCGCTCCCAGCTCGCCGCACGGCTCGACGATCCGGTCGCGCGGCAGCTCGCCGCCGTCGCGGACCGCGCCGTGTTCGGCGCGACGGCTCCCGCCGCGGCGGACGGCGAGCTCGCCTGGCGGATGGTGCAGGAGGAGCAGCGACGGCTCCGGCGGGAACTCCCGCTCCATGGCCGCATTCGTGGCATGCTCAACCCCGCGTCGTTCCTCCGCCACCTTCGGCCGACCTCGGCGCGGCTCACGCT
>JAGIAU010000048.1 GCA_017744755.1 Microbacteriaceae bacterium | reverse complement strand
ACTCGTGGTCGCCGTCGCCGTCGTCGCGGACCTGCACCCGGTAGCTGAGGACCGCCGTGGAGCCGACGGGGAGCGGTCCGCTCCACTCGAGCAGTCCGCCCGCCGGATCGGCCAGGGCGACCGGCGTGCCGGCATCGACGGACAGCTGCACCGAGCCAGGCACGAGCGTCGCATCGTCGAGCACCTCGCCGAGGTCGTCGACGATCGTCGCGGGTGCCGAGGCGTCGAAGGCGGCCGTGCCGACATTGGCGAGGAGGATGCGGTACTCGACGACGTCACCGGAGTCGACGCCCGAGACGGGCGCCGAGCTCTGCTTCGCGATGCCGAGCAGGCGCAGCCCGTCGGTGTCGCTCGACTCGTCGCCGAGCGTCGTCGCGGTGTCGGCCGGATCCGGGACCGAGACCTCGGCGAGGTTCACGAGATCGTCATCGGCGAGCGGGGAGACCCGCACCGTCACGGTGAGGTCGAGCGCGGAGCCCGCCGCGCCCGCGCCGTCCGCCCCGTCCGGACCGGGGGTCCCGGTCGGCCCGAGATCCGGCAGCGTCCAGGTGACGGTACCGCCGGTCTGGTCGCCGTACGCGTCCACGGGGTTCTGCCCGCTCACGGTGCCGCCGTGATCGGCGGCGACGAAGACGAGCCCGTCCGGCAGCGTGTCGGTCACCACCGCGCCGCCGAGGGTCTCGGCCACGAGGAGATTGCTCACCCGGATGGTGTAGGTCAGCTCGTCCCCGACCGCCGCCGCGGCACGCCCGTCGTCCTTCGAGATCGCGATGCCAGGCGCCCAGGGCAGCGAGGCGAAGCAGGCGTCCGCGTCGTTGTTCGCCGGCACCGGGTCGTGGAGCGTGCCGGCGACGTGCGCCGGGAAGCAGAGCTCGTCCGCGATGACGTCCGGGATCACGGGGAGCTCGAGGCGCAGCGGCGCGCCGAGCGGCAGCGTGCCCGGCACCGGCGTGCAGGCGAGGACCGCAGGACCCTCGAGCGGCGCCGTCGCACCGCCTGCGGTGTCGCAGGTCCAGCCCTCGGGGTCGAGCGAGGTGACGGTGACGCCGAGCGGGACCTCGATCTCGACCGTGCCGGGCGCACCGTCGGTGCCCCCGTTGTTCACGACGTCGAACGGGACGAGTCCCGCGCGATCCTCCTGCAGCGGGAGCCGGTCGGGCACCGAGATCGCCAGATCGGCGGACACGATCTCGGCGCACACCGGCGCGGTCTCCGTCGCGGAGAGCCCTGTGGCCACGACGGCGACCGCGTTGCAGGCGCGGGCGCCGGCCGCCGGGCTGCCGAGCACCGCGGCGGCGTAGGAGAAGCGGACCTGCTGGCCGGCCGCCAGCGAGGCCACGGTCGCGCGGATGGCGAGCATCTCCGTCGTCGGCTCGTCCCAGTCGTCGGTGCAGGCGGGCTCGACGAGCGCGGGATCGACGGTGCGGCACGGCTCGGTGGAGGCACTGTAGGCGAGGAGGACGCCGGGGTCCGCCGTGATCGACGTCACCTCCTCGGCGAAGGTGGAGCCTCTCGGCGCCCCTCCCGGCAGCAGCCCGTGATCACCGGGGTGCGGGAGCACGTCGTAGGCGACGACGTTCGTGAGCGGAGTCGGTCCGTTCTGCAGCGTGACGCGGTACCGGATATCGGTCGCGGTGGGCGGCACGGCCACGCTGCTCCCCGAGGTCGCGGACCAGACGCACCCCTCGTCGGTACCGGGGCCGGTGCAGATCTCCTTCGTCACGACGATGCCGGAGATGACGCCGATCCGGACGGACGCGTTGGCGTTCGCATACCGCTCGTCGGTGAGGCCGTCGCCGTCGAGGTCGTCGGCGTCGACCACGCCGGAGACGAAGCCGGCGTTCGTCTCGTTGAAGGTGTTCGACGCGTCGGTGAAGTACAGATCGGCGCGGCTCGCCGAGCCCGCCACGACGGCAGGGGTCGGTGTCGCGACGACGCTGACCAGCGGCCACGCCTGGTTCATGTCGGCGACGGCGGGCGACATGGCGGCGGGGTCGATCTCGAACACCACGACCTGCCGGACGACCCCGGCGATGGTGACGGCGTGGATCGGCCCGGCGGTCACGCCGGGCGGGAGCGCCGCCACGGAGTCGATCGTCCAGCCGGCCGGAGCGGCGAAGACATACTGAGGCTCGATGACCGCGCCGCCTCGGATGGAGCTCGAGGTGCCCCGTCCCCCGAAGGTCACGAGGTCGCCCGGCACCGGATCGCCGCCCGCGGAGGTCCGCGACAGCGTCGCGCTGAACCGGGCCGGCCTCGGCGCGACGGTCACCGTCCCCGTCCTCGTCCCGAGATCGAGGTCGGCGAGCCCGGTGTCCGGGTACTGCATGCTCGCGGACACGGTGTTCGTCCGGCTGAAGCCCTGCAGCGGGACGGCAGCGTCCGCGGGCACCGTGTAGTAGAAGCGCACGTGCGCGGACACCCGGTTCGGGGTGCTCGACGCCTCGAGGTTCGGGCCCGCGATCGGAGCCGTCACGACCGTGGCGGCCACGATCCGCGTTCCGGCGGGGGCCTGGTAGTTGCTGACCCCGAGCGCCTCGGCATCGGTGCGGTCGCCGCTGACGACGTCCTCGAGGGTGAACCGGAAGTCGGCGGGACCGGCGTCGGTCCAGATGCGATAGACCGGCAGATCGGCCTGCTCGAGGTCCTCGTCGACGATGGTGGCGACGCCGGGGACGTTGGACCGGTTGCTGACCTGCACCTCCCAGTAGTTGCCCGAGGTGCCGCCGAGGACGGTCCCCGTGCTGTTCCCGTTCGGGGCGACGAGGTTCGCGGAGGAGTTCGACGTCGTGGTGTCCTTGTAGTCGAGGCTCGCCAGCGCGAAGGGCTCGCAGGCGTTCACCAGATTGGTCGCCGTCGTGGTCGCCGACTTGGCGGCGCCATCGAGGTACGTCAGGTCGGCGGTCAGCGTCGTCGACGCGTCGATGATGCAGGCGCCGGGATCCGACGGTACCGATGCTTCGGGGAAGACGACCGTGACGGTGCGCGGCGAGCCGAGACTGTTCAGCGGGCCCCAGCCGATCGCCGCGCCGCGGCCGGCAGCGGACCAGGTGACCGTGTTCGCCACCGGATCGACGATGCCGCCGTCGCTCGCGCTCTGGATGACCGCTCCTGCCGGCAGCTGCGCCGTGACGAGGTAGTCGGCGGCGCACAGCTTCCCCGGCTCGCCATGACCGGCGGTGGAACGCACCCACTGGCATCCCGCCGACATGTAGTAGGTGTACGTATACGGAACGCCGATGCGTGCGTTCCCGGCGACGATCCGGACGCCGGGGTCCGGGGTGACGATGTGCCAGACGATGCTGTCGCTCGCCGTGACCGGGTCGAGCCCCGCCGCGGAGATCGTCGCGGTCGCCGGGATCGCGGTGCCGTCGGGGAAGAACGAGGCGGGGTCGCTCCCCGGCTGCCGCTGCTGGTAGCGATAGAGCATCTGGAAGCTCCCGCTCGTGCTCGGCGCGAGATCGCCGAGCCGGATCGTGTAGCCGGCCGTCGCGCTCCCGCCGGGGGCGATCGTCGCGCCCGCGGGGAGGCTCGTGCTCTGGTACACGGCGAAGCGGTAGTACGAATAGGCGGGATCGAGCGGCTGCGGGGCGATGTGGATCTCGACGTCCGTGCAGGCGACCGGGCCGCAGGTGTAGCCGACGTTGTACCGGAAGTTGTAGTTGTTCGCGCCGGCGTTGCTGTCCCCGCTCAGGATCGTCGCGGCGAGGGAGTCGATCGGGGCGAACGGCGAGTCCGCGCTGACGAAGTCGATGCTCACGCCGAGGTCCCCCGGCGCCGCGACCGCCGCCGGTGCGGTGCCGCCGCCGGCGAGCGCGATGGTCAGCGCGAGCAGCGCGGCGAGGCGTCCGCGGAGGGCCGTGCGGTGCGGTCGGGCGGTCGAGCGGCGTGCATGGGTCACGGTTTCCCCCTTGAGCGTGCGGTCGGCATAGCGTCTGCCAGGCCGCTTCGGGTGCGGTCGTACGACCGGCTTGCGCTGTCCCCATTGATGCCGGGAATGCGGCACGACGCGCCAGGGCTCCGCGACGCGTCGACGCGTTTTAACCCCGCTTTTCACCCTGGAGCCTGCCCGTCCCGGTGATCCGGGCCGGCGGCGGCGGCGAGAATCGAAACCATGCGGCGATATCCGGAACGAGACTGCTGATGGACCTCGACTCCGGCGCATTCCGGCTGGCCCCGCTCCTGCCGCCCTTCCTCGCCCCGCGGGAGCGGCTCCTCGCCCGGCTCGACGACGCCGCCGCGCATCCGCTCACGATCGTGCGCGCCATCGCGGGCGGAGGGAAGACCGCGCTCCTCACCCAGTGGGTCCGCGGTCGCGATGAGCCCGGCTTCTGGATGTCCGTCGGAGAGTCCTCCGGCCATCGCTTCGCGTTCTGGAGACAGTTCCTCCGACTCGGCCTCGGCACCGGGGCCATCCCCGCCGGAACCGCCCTGGGAGGGCTCGTCGTCGGCGAGGAGACGGGCGACGAGCTGCGCGAGAGCCTCCTCCTCGGGCTCTCCGCGCTGCCGCGTCCCCTCCTCGTCGTCGTCGACGACTACCAGCACGTGACGGACCCGGCGGTCCACGACGATCTGCACGCACTGCTCGTCGCCGGGGTCCCGCTGCGCATCATCCTCCTCACGCGGGCCGCGACGCCGCTGGAGGAGCCGGAGCGCGCCGCGCGCCTGCGCACCACCGTCCTGGGCCCGGCGGAGCTGCCGTTCACCGCCGAGGAGGTCGTCGAGGTGGCGGCGGCGCACGGGCTCGACGAGGAGGCGGCACGGGGGCTGCACGGCGCCTTCGACGGCTGGCCCCTGCCGACGCGCACGGCGCTCGCCGAGTTCGACTCCGGACGCTCGATGACGCTGCCCGACGCCATCGAGCGGGTCCGGCACAGCGGCATCCGCCAGGCGCTCGCCGCAGCGGACGACGGACCGTTCCTGCTCTTCCTGCTGCGCGTGTCGATCGCCGTCCGCCTGACGGCGCCGCTCGCCGCGGAGCTGAGCATGGACGATCCGGAGGGTCACCTGGCGCGTGCCGAGCAGGAGGGCCTCGGCGGCCGGGCGGACGACGACGCCGGCGAGTTCGTCCTCCAGCCCCTCGTCCGCGCCCTGCTCTGGGACGAGCTGCTCCGGCGGCTCCCGCACGAGGTGCCGCGGCTGCGCGCCGTCTACGCGCGCGAACGCGCGGCAGCGGGCGACCCGGTCACGGCCATGCGGCAGCATGCCGCGCTCGGGGACTGGCCGGCGCTCCTGCCCGTCGTCAAGCAGCACTACTCGTCGATCGTCAGCGTGTTCCGCGCGGAGACCCTGGAGATCCTCGAATCGGCCCCCGACGTCGAGCTGCGCCGCCAGCCCCTGCTCCTGCTGCTGATCGCGCTGCTGCGGAACTCGGAGGACAAGGCTCGGCGGGGAAGCCTGCCCAGCCTCATCCGGCTCGGCCTGTCGATGGCGTCCGCCCGGCTCGGACGCGGGGACCCCGTCGACCGGGCGTGGCTGCTCAGCGGGATGATGGCGGCGCAGCGGGTCGGCGGGCACTACCCCCAGGCGTACGAGACCGCCCAGAAGCTCGTGACGCTGCTGCGCTCCTTCGGCCGCGAGCAGCGCGAGGAGCTCCGCGACATGCTCGCCGGCTTCTGGCTCCAGATCGCCTGGAGCTCGTTCTTCGTCGATCGGGATGAGCAGATCCCGGAGCTGATCGACAGCGCCCTGGAGGCGGCCCGAGCCGGCGGCGCCCCGTGGATCGACGTCCATGCCGTCAGCATGCAGCTGCTCCTCGCGGCGATGGACGGCGCCCACGACGTGCTCCTCCCCCGGCTCGAGGCGGCACGGGCCCGCGAGCGCCCGCTCAACTGGCGCGGCAAGTACTCGTCCTCCGGCTATCACTACGCCGAGGCGCTCGTGGCGCTCGAGTCGTTCGACGCCGCCGGCGCGCGAGCCGAGATCGACGCCCTCGCCGTCCATGAGCACTCCATCGAGCACTGGCCGGTCATCGCGCGGATCCGCGGGCTCGCGGCCCTCGTCGACGGCGAGGCCTTCGAGGGGCTGCGGCGGCTCAAGCAGGACGTCGCGGCGCATGAGGACCGGCCGCTGCCGAGCCGCCGGATGCAGAGCCTCCTCAGCCTCACCGAGGTCGACCTGCTGCTCGCGGCGGGCGAGACCGTCCGGGCCGAGCGCGGGCTCAGCTCGAAACGACGCGCCCCCGCGCCGCCCCTGGGCGCTGCGCGAGTCGCGCTCGCCGCCGAACGGACGGAGCGCGCCGTCGCGCTCGCCTCCGCGGTCGCCTGGTCGGAGCTGCCGCAGCCGCGCCGCCAGGCGGAGGCGCTCCTCGTCCTCGGCACCGCCGCGCTCCGGTCCGGCCATGAGCAGGACGCCCGCATCGCTGCCGACCGGGCCCTGGACCTGCTCGCCGCGCACCGGCTGCGGCGCCCGCTCATGATGCTGCCCCGCGCCGACGTGAGCGCGCTCATCCGGCTCGTCGGCGAGGATCCCGGCGCGATGCTCGCCGGCGTGCCCGACGTGTTCCCCGCGTCGTCGCCGACCGTGCGGCTCTCGGAGCGCGAGCGACGAGTCCTCGCCGAGCTGGTCCAGTTCCCGCGCGTCGACGATCTCGCCGGGGCGCTCTACGTCTCGCCGAACACGGTGAAGTCGCAGCTGCGCAGCATCTACCGGAAGCTCGGCGTCGCCTCGAGGGAGGAGGCGATCACCGTCGCCCATCTGCGGGGGTTCCTCGATCCGCCCGACCGCGCGGCCTGACCGGACCTCATCGGACGCCGCGGATCGGCAGCAGGAGGACCGCCGCGAGGAGCGCTCCCGCGATCGCGAGGCCGAACAGCCCCGGGTAGCCGAGCGCCCCGATGACGACGGCGGCGGCGAGCGGTCCCAGCACCTGCCCCGCATTCGTCGCGACGTTGTAGATGCCGAGATCCTTCGCCGCCGCGGCCCCGTCGCCGGGGAGCACCTCGCTGATCAGCGCCACGCCGGAGGAGAGGTAGAGCCCCGAGGCGAGGCCGAGGAGCACCGACAGCGCGAACATCCCGGGCACGGTCGGCGAGACGAGCGGGATCGCCATCGCCCCTGCGAGTCCGAGGCAGGCGGCGAGGACGAACGGCCGGCGGCGGCCGACCCGATCGCTGAGCGGGCCGACGACCGCGGCCGCGACGAGGACCGACACGATCCCGACGACGGTCAGCAGGCCGACGAGCCGCGTCGCCTCGCCGGACGGCAGGCCGATGTAGTCCTTGGCCGTGTAGAGCAGGTACCCGTACACGGCCTGGTACGAGACCATGAAGGCCAGGCGGGAGGCGAAGGCCCAGGCGAAGTCGGGGTGCCGTCGTGGATCGATCCAGAACGCGCGGAGGAACGCGCGCCAGGAGAACGCGTCGCGCGCCGCGCCCAGCGTCGACGGCTCCCGGTTCAGCGCGACGAATCCGGCGACCGCGGCGATGACGACGATGCCGAGCAGCGCGTAGGCGACGGATCGTTCCGACGCGAGGGCGCCGCCGATGACGGCGCCTCCGGCCGCTCCGGCGACCCCCGCGCCCGCGATGACGGTCGCGGCCCGCCCTCGGCGCTCCCGCGGGATCGCGTCGACGAGGAACGCGGACGTCGCGACGTCGGTGCCGTTGAGGGCGAACTGGATCATCGCCCAGGCGACGCACAGTCCGAGGATCGATCCGACGCCGGCCAGCCCGAGCAGGAGGCCGCCTCCGGCGACCGCGCCGGCGATCATCCACGGCGCCCGGCGGCCGAGCCGCGAGCGGGTCCGATCGCTCAGCGCTCCGACGAGCGGCTGCGCCAGCATCGTGCAGACGAAGGCGACGCTCGTGACGAGCGCGAGCCCTTCCACCTTCCGATCGGGATCGATCTGCTCGACCTGCGCCGGCAGCAGGACGGAGAGCACGCCGCCGTAGACGAGGAAGAGCGAGGCCGAGACGACGCCCAGCGACGGCAGCAGCCGGGATCGGACGACGCTCCGGGCTCGCTGCGGGACGAGTCGGCTCAATGCGGTGGGGGTCCTTTCGGCGCGACGACCATGCCATTCTCCCGCGGCGAGCGGGGTGCCGCGCGTCAGCCGGGACCGGGCCGGCGGCCGCCGGGACCCGCGAACGCGGCGTACGCGAGCGGCAGCGCCGACGCCGACATGAGGACGATGCCCAGCGGAGTCGCGAGCGGCAGCAGCAGGATGCCGCCGATGAGCAGGCCGGCGAAGAGCACGGCGCCGACCGCGCGGCGCACGAGCCGCTCGAGGCGGCCGAGGCGGCGGTCGACGACGGGGGTCGCGACGGTGACCGTGCCCTGGTGGACACGGGTGATGAGCGCGTCGATGCGCTGCGGCAGGCGCAGCACCATCCCGGCCGTCGCGGCGGCCTCGCGGAGGAAGCCGAGGAGCGCGTTCCCCGCCTCCTCGCGCAGCAGCCGCGTCGCATAGGGCTCGATCGCGTCCCAGATGTTGAACTCCGGGTCGAGGGCGCTGCAGACGCCCGAGGTGAGCGACATGGAGCGGATCACGAGGAGGAAGTTCTCCGGGAGCTGGAGCGGCAGCGAGCGCACGACGCTGCCGAACTCCCGCCCGAAGTCGCGGAACTCGCGCTCGTCGACCTTCCGGAGCTGCGCGAAGCCCATGCCGCCGAAGCGGTCGAAGAGCGCCGTCATCGCCCGCTCGAGCTCGGCGGTGTCGGCGCCGGGCACGAGGATGCCGACGTCCTGGATGCCGCGGACGAGACCCCGCCCGTCGCGTCCGGCCGCGGCGATGAGCAGGCGCCGGAGGCCGCCGCGGAGCTCGTCCGTGACCTCGCCCATCATGCCGAAGTCGATGAAGGTGAGCCGCCAGGCCGGCGCGCCGTCGCGGGCGTCGGGGACCGGGGTGACGAACACGTTCCCGGGGTGCGGGTCCGCGTGGAAGTAGCCGTGGGCGAAGAGCTGCTCGAACATCGCCTCGGCGAACGCCTTCGCGACCTCGGCGGGATCGATGCCCGCGGCGCGCAGCGCGTCGACGTCGTTGATCTTGATCGCGGTGACGTCGGAGAGGGTCAGCACGCGCCGCGTCGTGCGCTCCCAGACGATCTCCGGGACGGCGAGCCGGGGATCGCCGGCGAAGAGCCCCCGGAACCGCTCCGCGCCCTGCGCCTCGTGCAGGTAGTCGATCTCCTCGCGGCTCGTCGCCGCGAACTCGGCGAGCAGCGCGTGCGGGTCGACGCGCGCGGACACGACCCGGAGGCGGGCGAGCCAGCCGGCCACGCGCTGCAGCGCGTTCAGGTCGACCTCGACGATCGCGGCGATGCCGGGCCGCTGCACCTTGACGACGACGTCCGCGAAGCCGCAGTCGGCGGCGTCGCGGGCGCCGAGCCGCGCGCGATGCGCCTGGCCGAGCGAGGCGGCCGCGACCGGCGTCTCGTCGAAGGCGGCGAACGCGACGCCGAGCGGCACGCCCAGCTCCGCCTCCGCGAGCGCGCGGATCGCGGCGAACGGCGCGGGCGGCACCTCGTCCTGCAGGCCCGCGAGCTCCGCGGTGATCTCCGGCGGCAGCACGTCGAGCCGCGAGGAGAGGAACTGCCCGACCTTGATCATGAGCCCGCCGAGCTCGACGGCGAGCACGTGGAAGCGCCGGGCGGCCCCCGTCAGTCGCGCGGCGCGCCCCCGCGCCGAGAGGCGGCCGAGCCCGATGCGCGGCAGGACGAGCTCCCACCACCAGGTCGTGAGGAGCTGGCGCCCCGCGAAGCGCAGGATGCGGCGGGTGCGGGCGCGCATGATGCGCGCGTCCGCCGTCTCCGGGCCGGATGCGGACGGCATCTCCTCCTCAGCCCTGGGCGAGGATCGCGTAGAGCCGGCGCCGCGCCTCGTCGAGGGCGTTCACCGCCTCCTGGACCTGCTCGGGCGTGCCTGTGCGCTGCACCTGCGCGGCCGCGTGCGCGAGGTCGATCCCCGCCTTCGGCAGCGGTCCCATCCCGAGCGGGCCGCCGGGGCCCGAGGCCGCCCACGGCGCCGCCTTGCCGGCCGCGGCCTCCGCCTCGGCGCGTCCCGCCGTCGTCAGCGAGTAGGTCTTGCGGCCCTCGGCGGCCTCCGACTCGATGAGGCCCTCGTCGGCGAGCAGCTGCAGCGTCGGGTAGACCGAGCCGGCGCTCGGCCGCCACGCGCCGCCGCTGCGCTGCTCGATCTCCGCGATGATCTGGTACCCGTGCATCGGCCGCTCCGCGAGCAGCGCCAGAACGGCCGCGCGCACGTCCCCGCGCCCGGCTCGCGGCCCGACCCGCTGCTCGAACATCCCGCGGAGCTGCTCGAAGGCGTCCGCCAGCTGCGGCCCCGGCCCCATGCCTCGCCCGCCGCCGAAGCCGCGCGCCCCGAATCCATCGCCCGTGAATGAACCGCCCATGACGACCTCCTGGTCTGCCTGCGGGGCCGCATCCGGTCCCGTTGGGAGGAAGTCTGGCGATGCATCCCGATATGTCGCTGAGAGTTCTGTCTGTCTCGCCACGGCGCGTTCTATCGAGGCGCCCCTCCGTCTGCGGCCGGGCGCGGCGGCAGTCCGATCGCGACCTGCTCGGCGAGCGGGATCCGCGCGCGCTCGACGAGGTCGTGGATGAAGCCGAGCTTCAGCCGCACCCGGTCCACGATCTCGAAGGGATAGAGGTCGCGCAGGCCCATCGAGCGGTTGATGCGGTTGAAGGCCTGAGCGAGCTCCGCCCAGTCGTCGAGGATCCGCCCGATCGACACGCCGTTGTAGTCCTGCAGCAGCACGACGTCCGCAGCGCGTAGGTTCCGCTCGCCGGCCTCGAACTCGATGCCGATCATCCCGGCGGTCTGCAGCGTGCCCGTGATGTGGAGGTAGTGGGCGAACGTCTCGGCGAAGTCCTCCCAGGGGTGCATCGTCGCGTACTCGGAGATGTACGTCGCCTGCCAGCCGGGCGGGGCGCCGGTCGCGTAGTGGCGCTCGAGCGCGTCCTGGTAGGAGGCGCGTTCATCGCCGAACAGGGCGCGGCAGGACTCCCACATCGCCTCGGTCGTGAGCAGCACCGACTGGAAGTAGTGGCCGATCTCGTGCCGCAGGTGGCCGAGCATCGTGCGGTACGGCTCCCCCAGCCGGATCCGCAGCGCCTCGCGACGGTCGTCGAGGCTCTCGGCGAGGTCGATCGTGATGATGCCGCCGGCATGCCCGATGACGACCCGCTCGCCGCTCGACAGGCTCGAGATGAGGTCGAAGCCGAGGCCGCCCTCGTACTGGTCCCACGGGCGCACCGGCAGGCCCAGATCGCGCAGCTGCAGGAGCATCCGCCGCTTCGCCTCCTCCGTCGAGGCGAGCTTCTCGAGCGCGATCGTGTCGTCGGCATCGGGGCGGCGCCGGGTGAGCCGGCACGAGAAGCAGCGACCGGACGGCGCGTCCTCGCGAACGAGCCAATTGCAGCCCCACGAACGATTCGAGCAGGAGAACCAGGCGACGCCGTCGACCCGGGCCCCCGCCGGATCCACCTCGAAGAACCGCCCGAGCACGATGTTGTACCCGAGCTCCGCGTCGCACGCCGGGCACCGCAGCGCGTCGAGGAACACGAAGCGCTCGCATCGCGGGCAGTGCGGGACCGGGAGCATGGGGCTCACGGTAGTCGGGGCGGGGGCGGGTGGGTAGCCTCAGGAGGCGGGCGACCGCCGCACGGGAGTGCGCGGGGCAGCGGATGGCGGGATCTCGCGGCTACAGCATCGTCTGATCGATCTTGCGTCCGGTTGCCGAGCGCAGCGCGAGCAGCACGAGGACGATCGAGAGCACGATGAACGCGACGACCGAGACGTCCTCCAGGCTTCCCTTCGTCCACAGATCCAGCATGTAGACGGACAGCGTGGGCTGGCCCGACGGATAGAGCAGGACCGAGGCGCTCAGTTCGCGCAGCGCGAGCACGACCATCAGGATCCACGCGGTGACGAATGCGGGCC
>JAGIAU010000047.1 GCA_017744755.1 Microbacteriaceae bacterium | reverse complement strand
GCCCTAGAATGGTTCGGTCCCGCTGCTCGGCGGGCCGTGGCGACTGTAGCTCAGTTGGCAGAGCACTGGCTTGTGGTGCCGGGGGTCGCGGGTTCGAGCCCCGTCAGTCGCCCCATTCCATCCTCCTCCATGCCGCGGATGTGCGCCCCTGGCGAACACCGGGAGCGCGTGCTCCCGCCGCGCGTAGCATCGAGCGCGTGAGCGAGATCCTGATGACGCCGGACGTCGACGAGGAGCTCGTCGTCATCCCCAGGTCGAGCCTCGACAAGCCGTGGCGGACGATCGTCTGGAACGATCCCGTCAACCTCATGGACTACGTCACGCACGTGTTCCAGAGCTACTTCGGGTACCCGCATGCGCGGGCGCACGAGCTGATGCTCCAGGTGCACCATGACGGCAAGGCCGCCGTCGCGACCGGCCCGCGCGAGGACGTGGAGCGGCACACCGAGGCGATGCAGGAGTTCGGCCTGTGGGCGACGAGCGACCCGGGGACCGAGTGATCGCGTGATCGGCTTCACCCACCGCGGCGACCGCATCGTCGTCGCCGTCGACACGCACGACGGCGCCCTCCTCCAGCAGCTCATCGCCGACTACGTCGGCATCCTCAAGGCCAGGCTGAAGCCGTTCGGCACGATCGTGACCGAGCCGGAGGACCCCGTGCTGCGGCGGCTCTTCCCCGACCCGGTGATGGGCGACCCGTTCGAATCGATCGACGTCCGCACGATCACCGAGCCGAGCCTCATCGCGCATCGACTGCAGAACGCGAACGCCGTCCTCGCCTGCCTGGACGATCCGGGTCCGCTGACGGACGCGCAGGAGTTCGCCTGGCTCAAAGTGCTGAACGATCTCCGCCTCGTCCTCTCCGTCCACCTCGGCATCGTCCAGGACGGCGACGAGGGCGCGAGCGAGACGGAGGAGGACCTGCGGCGCCAGGCGGCCTACCGATGGCTCGGGAACGCGCTCGGCGATCTCCTCGGCGCGATCGAGGACCGCGGCCCCGTCGACCGTCCCGCGATCTGGCCGCTCGGCCCCGGCGGGGACGAGTGAATCCGCCCGGCATGTTCCTCGACCACGACGCCTTCGAGGCGCTCGTCGTCGCGGAGCTCGACGAGCTCCCCGACGACATGGTCGACGGCCTCGACAACGTCGTCTTCGTGGTCGAGGACCGACCGGAGGACGGCTCGCTCGACACGCTCGGCCTGTACGACGGCATCGCGCTCACCGAGCGCGACCGCTACGGCTACGGTGAGCTGCCGGACCGCATCATCCTGTACCGCGAGCCGCTGCTCGCCGCCTGCGCCGACGTCGAGGAGCTGCGCGAGGAGATCCACGTGACGCTCGTGCACGAGATCGCGCACTTCTACGGGATCGACGACGCCGAGCTGCACCGCCTGGGTTGGGACTAGAGGCCCGCCTGGGCGCGCGACCGCCGCGCTCCCAGGCTCGCTCCGCGCCGCCCGGTAGGATTTCCCGGGTCCGCCGACGGGGCGGGCGACTCATCGGGAGGTGCTCGTGGCTCGTAGCCTGCGGAGGTCCGTGGCGGCGGCGACGACCGGCCTCCTCGCGACCGCGGCGCTCTCCGGCTGCCAGCTCCTGACGGCGCAGGCGCCCGTGCACACGCCCACGGCGCTCGAGACGTGCGCGACGGGACGCACCTGGGTGCTCGACACCGCGGCGCTCTCCGCGTCCGCGCGCACGTCGATGGTCGAGCGCGGCCTCGCGGTCAGCGTCGGCGTCACCGGCATGCAGACGCTCACCTGGGGCAGCGACTTCGCCATGGCGTTCGACACCGACCTCACGTTCACGGGCACGGTCGACGGCGCCGCCGGCTTCGCGCAGACGCAGGCCGTGCACGGCACGTCGAAGGGACTCGCCTACTTCTCGGGCGAGATCGCCGTGCCGCGCGACTGGGTCGAGGATCTCACCGTCACGGAGACCGCCACGCAGGACGGCGCGCCCGCCGATCCGCGATTCGCCTGGCTCCCGCTCTGGGTGAACGACACGGTCGGCCTCAAGACGACCTGTGCGCCCGACCAGCTCGTGCTCGAGCCGCGACAGGGGCACCTGGTATGGACGTTCCACCCCGAGGGCTGGACGCCGCCGGCGCCGAGCGACCCGGCCGAGCCGGCTCCCGCCGCCTGAGCCGCCCGTCCGGCCCGGCGCCCGCGAGCTCCGCGATGCCGAGCGCCGCGACGGTGACGAGCGCGAGGAGCACGGCCGCAGCGTTCGCCATGGCGAGGTTCCCCGGCCCCGGGTGGCTCGCGAGCCGTTCGATGACGACGGGCAGCGTGGCCGCATCGGGCCTCGACAGGAACGCGGTCGCCCCGAACTCGCCCAGGCACACCGCGAAGGCGAGTCCCGCGGCCGCGACGATCGGCCGCACCGCGAGCCGCAGCTCGACGGACCAGAGCACCCGGCCCGGGCCGGCGCCGAGGTCCGCCGCCGCGTCGCGCAGCAGCGGGTCGACCCCGCGCAGCACGGGCAGCAGCGTCCGGATGACGAGCGGCGCGGCGACGAGCGCCTGCGCCATCGGCACGAGCACGGGCGAGGATCGCAGGTCGAGCGGCGGCGCGTCGAGCGCGACGAGGTAGCCGAAGCCGAGCGTCACCGCCGAGACGCCGAGCGGCAGCATGAGCGCGCCCTCGAGCCCCGCGCGCAGCCTCGAGCCCCACCGCGAGGCGACGGGACGCGACAGCAGCACGCTCGCGCCGAGCCCGACCAGCATGGCGACGAACGCTCCCGCGGCGGCGAAGGCCAGCGAGTTCCCGAGCGCCTCCAGCGGCGTCACCCCGAGCACCGCTCCCCCGGATCCCGCGCCCCGCCCGAGCCCCGTGAGCGCGGCCCAGTGATCGAGCGTCCAGCCGCCGCCCGCGCTCGCGAACGACCGGCCGACGAGCGCCGCGATCGGCACCGCGAGCAGCACGCCGACGACGGTCGACCCCGCCGCGACGGGCCAGTCGCCGCGGCGCGGGGCTCGGCCCGCGAAGGGCGTCCGGAGCTCCGTCCTGCTGCGCGCCCGCCCCGCCGCCCAGAGGACGGCGACGACGAAGACGAGCTGCACGACGCTCAGCCCGGCCGCGCCCGGCAGGTCGAGGTACTGCGAGGTCAGCAGCCAGATCTCCGTCTCCACCGTGCCGAAGCGGGCGCCGCCGAGCACGAGCACGACCCCGAAGGCGGTCGCGCTGAAGAGGAACACGATGATCGCCGCGGACACGAGCGCCGGGCCGAGCCGAGGCAGCGTGACCCGGCCGAACGTCGACCACGGGCCCGAGCCGAGGTCGGCGGCGGACTCCTCGATCGAGGGGTCGAGCTCCTCCCACGCGATGCCGACCGTGCGGGTCACGACGGCGACGTTGAAGAACACGAGGGCGAGGACGATCGCCCACCACGAGCCGTCGAGCGGCGTCCCCGCGAAGAGCACCTTGAACGCGACGCCGACGACGACGGTCGGCAGCACGAACGGCACGAGCGCGAGCGCCCGCACCGCTGCGCGCCCCCGGAACCGCAGCCGGTACAGGACGAACGCGCCCGGCAGTCCGAGCAGGACGCACGCGACCGTCGCGATCACGGCCTGCGCGAGCGTCTGCCCGACGATCCGCAGCGTCCGCGACCGACCGAGCACCTCGCCGATGCCCGCGAGGTCGAGCGAGCCGTCCGGCGCGATCCCCCTGGCGACGATCTCGGCGACCGGCCAGAGGAAGAACACGCCGAGGAACGCGACGAGCGCCGCGCCCCCGGCGAGACGCCATGGCGTCACGGCTGCGCGATGGCCGCCCATTCCTCGATCCACCGCTCGCGGTTCGCGTCGATCTCCGCCGGGTCGAGCTCGCGCGGCGCCGCGGGGGCGGCCTGCGCGGCGGCCCACGTCTCCGGCAGCGGCGTCCCCTCGACGATCGGGTACATGTACATCGAGCCGGGGATGTCGGCCTGCACGGCGGGGCTGAGCAGGAACTCGACGAGCTGCGCCGCCTCCGCCTCGTGCTCGGTCCCCGCCACGACGCCCGCGTACTCGGTCTGGCGGAAGCAGGTGTCCTCGAGGTAGCCGGTCGGCGGCTCGGCGGACGCGTCGACGACCTCGGCGGCCGGCGAGGTCGCGTACGAGACGACGAGCGGGCGCGTCCCCTCGCTCGACGGACCGGAGAACGTCGCGTAATAGGCGTCGGTCCAGCCCGCATCGACCTGCACGCCGTTGGCGACGAGCGCGCGCCAGTAGTCCTGCCAGCCGTCCTCGCCGTACTCGTCGATCGTCGCGAGGAGGAACGCGAGCCCCGGCGACGACGTGCCGGCGCCCTCGACGACGAGCTGGTCCTTGTACGCCGGCTCGATCAGATCGGCGAGCGTCCTCGGCTCCTCCATGCCCGCAGCGGCATACGCCTCGTGGTCCACGTTGACGCAGACGTCGCCGGAGTCGATCGCGGTGAGATCGTTCACGATGCCGTCGACTCGGGACGAGAAGGTGTTGTCGATGCCGAACGCGACGTCGCCGAGCGGCGAGTCCTTCGTCAGGACGAGCTTGTTCACCAGCTCGCCCGCATCGCCGAGCGCGACGACCTCGACGGCGATGCCGGTCTCCGCGGTGAACTGCTCGAGGATCCCGTCGCTCAGCGCGAAGGAGTCGTGCGTCACGAGCGTCAGGCTCGCGGGCGCGGCGTCGCTCGGGCCGGCGCCGGTGCCGCCCGGAGCGGGCGGAACGCCCTGGGCGCAGCCCGCGAGGGCGACGACGACGGCCCCCGCGGCGAGCGCCGCAGCGGGACGGAACGGACGGACGGCGTTTCCCATGATGTGCTCCCTAGCGCCGGCATGACCCGGATCAGGTTCGACGGTCGGAGCGCGCACGCTCCCTCTCAGCCCGGTTCGTCCGGACCCCCGTGTACAGGTCTCCCATGCTACCCGTCCGGCGATGTCGCGCTCGCCGCATAGGGTGAGGACATGGACTTCCGACTCTTCGTCGAGCCGCAGAACGGCGCGTCATTCGAGGACCAGCTCCGGGCCGCGCAGCTCGCGGAGCAGGTCGGCTTCGACGGCTTCTTCCGCTCGGACCATTTCCTCGCGATCGGCGGCATGGACGGCCTGCCGGGCCCGACGGACTCGTGGATCACGCTGGGCGCGATCGCCCTGGCCACCTCGCGGCTGCGGCTCGGGACGCTCGTCAGCTCGGCGACCTTCCGCCACCCGTCGCTCGCCGCCATCCAGGTCGCGCAGGTCGACCAGATGTCGGGCGGCCGCGTCGAGCTGGGCCTCGGCACCGGCTGGTACGAGGCCGAGCACACGGCCTACGGCTTCCCTTTCCCGGCCAAGCGCTTCGGGCCGTTCCAGGAGCAGCTCGAGATCATCACCGGACTGTGGGGCACGCCCCTCGGGAGCAGGTTCTCCTACGCGGGCGAGCACTACCGGCTGGAGGACGCGCCGGCGCTGCCGAAGCCCGTGCAGGAGCGGATCCCGGTCATCATCGGCGGCTCCGGGGCGACGAAGACGCCGCAGATCGCGGCGAGGTTCGCCGACGAGTTCAACGCCTTCCGCGCCTCCGACGAGATCATCCGGGAGCGCATCGCGCGCGTGCAGGACGCCGCCGCGGCCGCCGGACGCGAGCCCGGCGCGATCACGTTCTCCCTCGCCGGCACGACCGCGATCGGCGCGACCGAGGCCGACGTCGCCCAGCGCGCCGAGGCGGCGGGCTCCACGCCGGAGCGGCTGCGGGCGAACGGCTTCGCCGGCACCCCGTCGGAGGTCGTCGACCTGCTCGGGCGGCTCGGCGAGCTCGGCGTGACGCGCGCCTACTTCCAGGTCATGCGGATGCAGGACCTCGCGCACATCGAGTTCATCGGGTCCGAGGTGCTGCCGCGGCTGCGGTAGGCGCGGTGCCGGCGGCACGCGCGGGCGCCCCCTCGACGGCCGCCGCGCGACGGTGCGTCCGGACCGCGCGGAACGCGACGACGAGCAGCACGCCGACCGCTCCGCCGACGCAGCCGAGGACCACGTCCTCGACCCGCGCACGGCCGGAGTCCGGGAGCCACACGGCCTGGCCGGCCTCGACCCAGGCGCTCAGCAGCCATGCGAAGCCGAGCGCGACCCACCAGCGGCTCGCCCGCGAGACGAGGGCGAAGAGCACGCCCACGACCCCGAACACGCCCAGCGACCACCAGGGCGAGACGTCCTCCGTGCGCTCGGGGAACCCGAACGCGAAGGCGCCGACCCCGCCGAGCGCGACGCCGGTCGCACCCCAAAGGATCGGTCGGGCGGCGGACATGCGATGATCGTCCCATGCGGCGCTTCGCGCCAGCCGTGAGCGGGCTGACCGCCGGCCGTCCCTGCGGGTGATCGCGGGTCGAGCAGCTGCGAGGCGGCGCAGCGAGACCTCGGACCGTCCGACGCTCACCCGTGGATCGGCGGCACCGGACCCAGCGTCTCCTGCGATTCGGGGTCGATCGCGTCGTTCGACAGCGGATGGGCGATCTCGTCCCGCGGCATGCGGAACGCGAGGATCGCGACCGTGCCCAGCACGATCGGCGCGATTCCCGCCACGAGGAACACCGTGGGGAACCCGACCGCCTCCCCGATCGGCCCCGCGAGCGCCATCGACACCGGCATGAGCGCGAGCGAGACGAAGAAGTCGAGGCTGGAGACCCGTCCGAGCATCTCGGTCGGCACGCGACGCTGCAGGATCGTCCCCCAGATCACGCCGGCCGCGTCCGACAGCGCACCGACGACGAACGTCACCGCGAACATCGCCCACAGGCTGTCCAGCACGCCGAGCAGCGCCATCGGGATGAGCCCGAAGCACCACAGCAGGTTCATCACCGTCAGGTACCGCCGCGGCAGTCGCAGCGACGCCACCGTGAGCGAGCCGACCGCGGAGCCGACGCCGAACCCCGCGAGCACGAAGGCGAACTCGGCCGCGCCCCCGCCCGCCTGGTCCCGCACCGCGAACGGCAGCAGCACCTCGAGCGGTCCGATCATCAGCAGGATGACGGCGCTCGCGTACAGCAGCGTGCCGAGCAGCCAGGGCGTGCGCACCATGTACGCGAAGCCGCGGCCGATGTCGCCGAAGATGCCGCCCCGATCCGCGCGCCCCGCGTCCGCATCGGGCACGTGCTCGCCCGTCCCCCGGTGCCGCAGCACGAGCAGCAGGGCGAGGGCGAGCGCCTGGCTCGCCGAGACCACCCAGAACGCGACGGCGGGCGACGTCGCCGCGAGGACGAGCCCGCCGATCGCCGGGCCCGCCGCCTGGTACGCGAGCGGGCGCAGGGTGCCCTCGATGCCGTTCGCGGCCAGGAGATGCTCCGGCGGCACGATCCGCGGCAGGAGCGCCGAGTACGCGGGATAGAACACGCCCTCGACGAGCCCGATCACGACGCCGAACACGGCGAGGTGCCACACCTGGAGCAGCCCCGTCGCGGCGAGCAGCCCGACCGTGACCGAGACGACGATGCGGGCCGACTCGACGACGACGAGGATCGCCTGCTGCGGCACGCGGTCCGCGAGCGCCCCGCCGAAGAGGACGGCGACCACCATGCCGATCGCGTTCCCCGTCATGATGAACGAGAGGTCCGTCGGCGTGCCGCCGAGCGCCCACACGGACGCCACGAGCGTCACGAGCCACACCCCGCCGCCGAACAGCGACAGCGCGAGCGCGCTCGCGAGCAGGCGGTACCGGAGGCCGGCGAAGGGGCGGAGGGCGCGCGGGAGGCGGCTGGGTGCGTTCGTCATGTCGATCGTGTCGTCGTGTCTGCGCGCGGGAAGGTGCGAGCCGACCATCCTACGGTTTCGCGGTTACAGTGGGGGCATGCGGGAGCTGACGGCGGACGAGATCCGCGCGTCCTTCGTGAACCTGCACGACCCGGCCCCGGACCTTCCGCTCCCCGGTCTGCACGAGGTCGTCTGGGAGGACCGGGAGTACCTCGGCTGGCGCGACCCCTCCCTCGCCTCGCGCGGCTATCTCGTGCACGAGACGCCCGACGGCATCGTCGGCATCGTCCTCCGGCGCGCCGAGCCGCGCTCCGGCGCCGGCGTGCCGGCCATGTGCTCGCTGTGCCACGCGACGCAGCCGGCGACCCAGGTCGCGCTGTGGTCCGCGCCGCGCGCCGGACAGGCCGGCCGCGACGGCGCGACCGTCGGCACCTACATCTGCGAGGACCTCGGCTGCTCGCACATCATCCGCATGCTGCCGGCCTCCTCGCCCTGGGCGATCGGCTCGGGCGACCTGCTCGAGGGGCGCTCCAGCGGGCTCGTCGAGCGCGTCCGGTCCTTCGCGGCGACCGTGCTGAGCACGCGGTAGGACGTTCTAGGCGGCCTTCTTGCCCGGCTTCGCGGGCTTCGGCTTCGGCGCCCCGCGGTTGACGTGCGCCATCCACCACCACACGACGACGCCGATCGCCGCCGCGAGGATGAGGGCGAGCACCGGCGGGAGCCACAGCAGGCCGGCGGAGTCGTCGGTCACGAGCGTCGTGATCCACAGCGTCAGGAGGAAGAGCGGCAGGTCGATGACGGCGGCGATGACGAAGGACGTCCAGTTCACCCGGCCCGGCCTGCCGATGCCGCCGCGGCGCAGGATGAGCAGCGAGGACAGGATCCCGAACACGACGAACGCCGCCGAGCCGACGAGGAACACGAGGCCGAGCAGCCAGAACAGCGCGCTCGCCCGCGTCAGGATCTCGGTGAAGCGCTGCGCGTCGGTGTCGCCGAGGAGGTTCGCGAGCAGGTCGTTGACGAGCGGCGAGACGGCCTGGCCGAGGATGACGAACGCGATCCCGAACCAGCCGATCGCGAAGAGCACATGCCCCGCGAGGCCGGCGAGGATCGCGCTCGCGCGCTGGCCGCCCGTGATCGGCGGCTCCTTCGGCTTCTCCGGCTTGGTCGCGGGCACGTAGGCCGGGATCGTGCTGCTCGCCGTCGGTTCGGGTGTCGACATGCGCACCATTCCATCTGGTCGGCGCCTTCCGCCACAAGGGGCGCACCGCGCTCCTGCCGCGCGGGGGCGCCGGCCCGCTAGACCAGCTCGAGCGCGACCTCGACGAGATCCCCCTCCTCGATCCCCTCCGCCCGGAGCACCGCGCGCTTCATCGGCAGGACGTAGGCCCCCGCCTTGCCGTCCGGGAAGATCGACGTCCGCCAGGTCGTTCCGCCGACCGTCACCTCGACGCGCACCCCGCCGAAGCCGCGCGGGGGCCGCGGGACGGCGCGGATCTCCTCGCTCAGCTCCTCCGGCACCGTGCAGAAGAACCACGCGGCATCCGACCGCGCGTCCCAACGCCACAGCGGACTGGAGAACGCGACCACGCGGACGCCTACTGCGCGGCCCGCTCCAGCACGAGCTCGCGCACGCGCGCGGCGTCGGCCTTGCCCTGCATGGCCTTCATGACGGCGCCGATGACGGCGCCGGCGGCCTGGACCTTGCCGTCGCGGATCTTCTCGGCGATGTCGGGCTGGGCGGCGAGCGCGGCATCGACGGCGGCGAGCAGCGCGCCCTCGTCCTGCACGACGGCGAGGCCGCGGGCCTCGATGACCTCGGCGAGCGTCCCCTCGCCCGCGATGACGCCCTCGAGCGCCTGACGCGCGAGCTTGTCGGTGAGCTCGCCGGACTCGGTGCGTGCGACGAGCTCGGCGACGACCGAGGGGGCGACGAGCGCGGCGGGCTCGCTCCCGGAGGCGTTCGCGATCCGCGTGAGCTCGCCCGTCCACCACTTGCGGGCCTGCTGCGGCGCGGCGCCGGCGGCGACGGTCTGCTCGACCTCGACGAGGAGGCCGCCGTTGACGACGTCGCGGAACTCGAGGTCGGTGAACCCCCATGTCTCCTTGAGCCGGCGCCGGCGCGCGGCGGGCGGCTCGGGCAGCGCGGCGCGGAGCGACTCGACGAGCTCGTGCGAGGGCTCGACGGGCAGCAGGTCGGGCTCGGGGAAGTAGCGGTAGTCGTCCGCATCCGACTTGGGGCGGCCGGGCGAGGTCGTCCCGGTGTCCTCGTGCCAGTGACGGGTCTCCTGGGTGATCGTGCCGCCGCTGCTGAGGATCGCGGCCTGGCGCTGGATCTCGTAGCGGATGGCGCGTTCGACGGACCGCATCGAGTTGACGTTCTTCGTCTCGGTGCGGGTGCCGAGTCTCCCGGAGCCCTTCGGCGAGAGGGAGACGTTCGCGTCGCAGCGCAGGTTGCCGCGCTCCATCCGCGCCTCGGAGATGCCGAGGGCGAGCGCCACGTCGCGAATGGTGCTCACGTACGCCTTGCCGACGGCGGGCGCGTCGGCGCCGGTGCCGAGGACGACCTTCGTGACGATCTCGACGAGCGGGACGCCGGCGCGGTTGTAGTCGACGAGGCTGTACTCGGCGCCCTGGATGCGGCCGGTCGCGCCGCCGACGTGCGTGAGCTTGCCGGCGTCCTCCTCCATGTGGGCGCGCTCGATGTCGACGGTGAGCGTGCGGCCGTCCTCGAGCTCGATCTCGACGGCGCCGTCGAAGGCGATCGGCTCGTCGTACTGCGAGATCTGGTAGTTCTTCGCGAGATCGGGGTAGAAGTAGTTCTTCCGCGCGAAGCGGCTCGACGGCGCGATCGAGCAGCCGAGCGCGAGGCCGAGCGAGATGGCGTGCTCGATGGCCTGCTGGTTGACGACGGGGAGGCTGCCCGGCAGGCCGAGGCAGACGGGGGTCACGAGCGTGTTCGGCTCGGCGCCGTGGAACTCGGAGTTCGCCGGGTTCGGCGCGTCCGAGAACATCTTCGTCCGCGTCGACAGCTCGACGTGCACCTCGAATCCGAGGGCCACGTCGTACTGCTCGATCGCCTGATCGAAGTCCATGAGTTCCGCGCGCGCCATGGCTTCAAGCTTAGGAGCACGCACGAGGGCGGACCTCCGGACCGGCGGCTCGATCCCCTCACAGCCCGGAGCGCTGAACGCTCCTCCACGCTTCGCGGCTCCCTCGCGACCGCGCTGTCCGTGCCCCTCCATAGCCTCGGCGCATGGATGCCTACCCCGTCCCGTTCCGCGTCGACCGCTCGCGCGCACCGCGCTACCGGATCGTCAACTCGAGCCTCGAGCCGCTGCGCTGGGTGCGCGTCGAGATGGATGGCCCGGGCGTCGCGACCGCCCGGCTGACGCCGCGGCTGGAGCCCGGGGCGGCGATCGACGTCGTGGTGCGCGGCCGCGACCTGGCGCTGTCGAGCCGGCTGTGCATCCGCTGGCTCCGGCCGAACGGGGAGGAGTACCTGTGGGGCATCGCCTTCTGACGGCGACGGCCCGGCTCAGCCGATCGCCGGAGCGCCGTCGAGGATGGCCCCGTGCCGCTCGCCGAGCAGCCGCTCGAGCGTCGCGCCGATGCGGTACAGGCGAGCGTCCTCGCGCGCGGGCGCCATGAGCTGGAAGCCGGTCGGCAGGCCGTCCTCCGGGGCGAGACCCATCGGGATCGCCATGCCGGGCACGCCCGCGAGGTTCGCGGGGATCGTCGTGACGTCGTTCAAGTACATCGCGAGCGGGTCGTCGATCTTCTCGCCGATCTTGAACGCCGTCGTCGGCGCCGCCGGCGAGACGAGCACATCGGCCTGCTCGAAGGCGGCGGTGAAGTCGCGCTGGATGAGCGTGCGGACCTTCTGCGCCGAGCCGTAGTAGGCGTCGTAGTAGCCCGCCGAGAGGGCGTACGTGCCGAGGATGATGCGACGCTTCACCTCCGCACCGAAGCCGGCCTCACGGGTCGCCGCCATGACCTGCTCGACGGTGCCGCCGCCGGGCGGGGTGACGCGCAGGCCGAAGCGGACCGAGTCGAACTTCGCGAGGTTCGACGAGGCCTCCGCCGGCAGCACGACGTAGTACGCCGCGACGGCGTACTCGAAGTGCGGGGCCGAGACCTCGACGATCTCCGCGCCGGCCGCCGTGAGCAGCTCGAGCGCCTCGTGGAAGCGCTGCGTGACGCCCGCCTGGAAGCCGGGGCTGTCGAGCTCCTTGACGACGCCGATGCGCACGCCCTGGAGCGAGTCGGCGAGGGCGCCATCGCGCGCAGCGGCGGCGAAGGACGGCCAGGCGTCGGTCAGCGAGGTCGAGTCCCTCGGGTCATGCCCCCCGATGACGTCGTGCAGCAGCGCCGCGTCGAGGACGGAGCGCGTCACGGGGCCGACCTGGTCGAGCGAGGAGGCGAGCGCGACGGCGCCGTAGCGGGAGACGCCGCCGTACGTCGGCTTCACGC
>JAGIAU010000046.1:238-12321 GCA_017744755.1 Microbacteriaceae bacterium | reverse complement strand
ATGTCGGTGCGGCCGGCGGTCGCGGCGGCGGTGGCGTGCAGCGCCGCCGTGGGGCCGTAGGCGTTGATGTAGTCGCGCTCCGCCAGGCGCGCGGCGCCGTGCTCGGCCGCGCGCGAGGCGCCGAGGAGGTCGCCCGCGAGATAGCGGGGGAGCGCGACGGCGTAGTCCCACATGGCGTCCGCCTCGTCGCCGAGGGCGGCGCGCTGCGCGTGGGCGGCCGCGGCGGCCTCGGTCACGCGGCCGTCGACGACGTCGACGAGGAACGCGCAGAACTCGACGATCTGGGCGAACGGCCGGGGGTCGTCGCCCGCGAGCGCGGCGACGATCGGCCGCGCGGCCGCGATGGCGTCCCTCGCGTCGGCGATGGCGCCCGTGTAGATGCCGGCGTGCATCCGGAAGACGAGCTCGCGGGGATCGGCGGCGACGGGCAGCCGGGTCTCCGGGGCCGGCGGCGAGGCCTCGGCCGGTACCGCCGACCCGCTCGTCATGAACCGGATCTCGGCGCGCGTCGTCGCGAGCCGCGCCTGCGTCGGCGGGTCGTCGACGCGTCCGATCGCAGCGGTGAGGACGACGTCGGCGCGCGTCATGTCGTGCCGCCGGATGGCCCAGTGCATGGCGGCGAGCTCGGCGGCGCGTGCGAGGGTCTCGCCGTCGGAGCTCGTGAGCGCCGCGTCGAACGCGGCGTCGGCCTCGTCGAGCCGGCCGCCGAGGGAGTGCTGCTCCGCGAGGTCGGCGAGCTCGATGCGCAGCAGGGCGCCTCCGGCGAGCCGCTCGAGCGCCGCCGGCAGCCGTCCGTCGGCGACGGCGAGGACGCGGAGCCCCGAGGTGCGCACGAGCTGGTGGATCGCCCCGGCGGAGGCGTCGTCGAGGTGCTCGGCGCCCTCGACGACGAGGAGGGCGCGGACGCGCTTCGGTGCGAGGGCCGTGTAGAACGCGTGCAGGCGTGACGCGGCATCCGCTCCGGGCGCTTCGGCGAGCAGCGGCCCGAGTGCGGCGAGCGGCAGATCGCGCAGCTCCGGGACGGCGACCACGCGGAGCGGCTGGAAGCCGTCCGCCTCGAGCCGGGCGGTGATCCCGGCGGCCGCGGCCGTGCCGCCGTGGCTCGCGGCGATGGCGACGACGCGTCCTCGCGTCCCCGCGAGCGCGTTCGCCAGCCGGTCGATCATCCCGACACGCTACTCGCTAGAGGGTTTTCCACTCTAGATGCGGCGGCCCGTCGCGTTCCTAGGCTCGGATGCGTATGGAAGCCGGGGATCCATGCCTTCGGCCGGGGCGGCCGGCCACCCGGTCGCCCCGACCCGCTCCGAAACGCCCATGACATACGCGGCCGCTATCCTGACCGCGCGAGGGTTGGGATCATGACGGAAGCTCAGGTGGCGAGACAGACGGTATCGGCGGCGCACGTCGATCGCGGCTGGGCGCGCCGCTACGCCCGAGCCGTCGCGTTCACCGACCTCCTCGTCGTCATCTGGGCCGTCGTCGGGGCGCAGCTGCTGCGCTTCGGCGTGAGCGCGACGGAGGAGCGCGCGGTGCAGCTCTCCTCGCGGATGAACGTGCAGGTCAGCTACACGATCATCACGGTCGGGCTCATCCTCGCGTGGATGGCCATGCTGGCCGTCTTCAAGACGCGGGACGCCCGCATCGTCGGCGTCGGCGCGACCGAGTACCGGCTCGTCGTCCAGGCGACCATGTGGCTCTTCGGCCTCGGCGCGATCGTGCTCTTCCTCACGAAGACGGACATCGCCCGCGCCTACATCCTCATCGCCCTGCCGCTCGGCCTGCTGTTCCTCCTGGTGAGCCGCTGGCTCTGGCGGCACTGGCTCAGCGCGAGGCGCCGCCGCGGGGAGGCGAGCTATCGCGTCGTGCTCGTCGGCTCCCGCGTCTCCATCGCCGCGATCGCCCGCGACCTCGCCCGCGTCCCCGTTGCCGGGTACCACGTCGTCGCCGCGGTCGTCCCGGGCGTCGTGAGCGGCACGACGACGCTCGCCGACCGGCCGATCCCGCTCTCCGGCGACATCGAGGCGATCCAGGACGTCATGCGGGCGCACGAGGCCGACACGCTCGTCATCGCGAGCAGCGACGAGCTCTCGCCCGAGCGCATCCGCCGCATGAGCTGGGACCTGGAGCCCGGCAGGCAGCACCTCGTGATGGCCCCCAGCCTCACCGACATCGGCGGTCCGCGCATCCACACCCGCCCGGTCGCCGGCCTCCCGCTCATGCACGTGGAGACGCCGGCCTTCGAGGGCGCGCAGCTCTTCCTGAAGCGCATCTTCGACCTGCTCGGCTCCGGCGCGCTCATCGCGCTGCTCTCGCCGCTGCTCCTCGTCATCGCGCTCATCGTGGGCCTGTCCTCGCCCGGACCGGTGCTCTTCCGCCAGGAGCGGGTCGGTCGGCAGGGCCGGCCGTTCCACATGCTCAAGTTCCGCTCGATGGTCGTCGACGCGGAGCAGCAGCTCGAGGGCCTGCTCGACCGGCAGCGCGACGCGGGCAACGCGGTCCTCTTCAAGATGCAGCACGATCCCCGCGTCACCCCGATCGGCCGCTTCATCCGCCGCTACTCGATCGACGAGCTCCCGCAGCTCTTCAACGTCTTCGGCGGGCAGATGTCGCTCGTCGGTCCGCGGCCTCCGCTGCCGCGCGAGGTCGCCGCCTACGACGACCACGTCCACCGCAAGTTCCTCGTCAAGCCCGGCATCACCGGCCTCTGGCAGGTCGGCGGACGCTCGCAGCTCTCGTGGGAGGAGTCGGTGCGGCTCGACCTCTACTACGTGGAGAACTGGTCGATCACCGGCGACATCGTCATCCTCTGGCGGACGCTGAAGGCGGTCGTCGGCAGGGACGGGGCGTACTGAGCGTTTCCGCCGCGCAGGTGCGAGACTCGTCGCGTGACGGGCACGGAGCGGGTTTGAGCAAGCACGAGGAGAACAGCGCGGCGACGCGCGCCCGGCTCATCCAGCTCGGCCTCGAGCGCTTCCCGCTCAAGGGCTTCTCGGCGACCTCGGTCCGCGACCTGCTGCATGGAAGCGGGCTCGCGATCGGCGCGTTCTACTACCACTTCGCCGGCAAGGACGAGTTCTTCCTCGCGATCCTCGAGTCGGTCGCAGGCCCGCGGGGCGCGATGCGCGCGTTCGCCGAGGCGTCCTCCCCGGCGACGCTCGAGGAGGCCGTGCTGCTGGTCGTCGGACCGCTCGCGGCGAACCCGGCGTCGGGCGCGATGTCGCTCGTCGTCGCGGACTTCGCGCTCTCCCACAAGGACGACGCGGCCGCGAGGGAGCGGATCGCCGCGACCAGGCGCCACTCGCTGGCCGAGATCGCGGACTACATCGAGGTGATGCAGGGCCGGGGCCTCATCCGCGCGGACGAGGACGCCGCGACGCTCGCGTCGATGGCGTTCGCGACCATGGAGGGCCACGTCTTCCACCAGGAGATCTACAGCACCGGCTTCGAGACGGCGCTCCCGGCGATCGTGCGGCTGCTGCGGCCGTAGCCGCTCGCCCACCGCCCCGTTCTGGGGGAGCGCGGCTTCGTAATATCCGAACGATCGTTCTCTGCGCTGTGATAGCTTGACGGCGCGTGGTCCGGACGGCGACCTCGTGGGGACGCTCGGAAGGGAACGCACGATGCGTGCATCGGCGGATGGTTCGGTCTGGTCGGGCACGCGGCGCATGATCGCGCTCGCGACGGCGGCGCTGCTGGCGGCGAGCGGGCTCGCACTCGCCTCGGCCCGCCCGGCGGCGGCCGACACGGCGGTCGGCGACTGGCCCGGCCTCAAGGCGGCGTTCCTCGCCGGCGGTGCGATCACCCTGACCGGCCCCATCACGGGCGAGAACGCGGAGGGTCTCGACGTCCCCGGCGGCTCGGGCTCCGTGCAGCTCGACCTCGCCGGCTACACCCTCGACATCCCGGCGCCCTCGAGCCGTGCCGGCATCCGCGTCCCCGTCGGCTCGACCCTCACCGTCTCCGACTCGAGCGTCGCCGGCACGGGCACGCTGATCGCCCGCGGCGGCAACGAGTCCGCCGGCATCGGCGGCAGCCAGGGCGGTGGGACGAGCGCCGGCAACGTCACGATCGCGGGCGGCAACGTGACCGCGAACGGCGGCTTCCGCGGCTCGGGCATCGGCGGCGGCCGCTACGGCGCCGGCGGCAATGTCGTCATCATCGGCGGGACGCTCACCGCGAACGGCGGCGACTGGTCCTCCGGCGTCGGCGCCGGCTCGCAGGCCGGCTCGCCCGGGACCATCACGGTCGCCGGCACCCTGCTGCCCGGCTCGAACGGCACGACCGGCGGCAGCTACGCGCCGAGCGGCGTGGCGGACCCGTCCTACGGCGCACCGGTGACCATGTCGGCCGACGCCCGCTATGTCCGGGTCCTCAAGCAGGACAACATCTCCAACCGCCGCGGCGCGTTCTCCGTCGCCTACGCGCCGGCCGGGACCGTGCTGCCGACGATCGCGACGACCTCGCTCGTGGCCGCCGAGGGCGGCGCGCCGTACTCGGACACGATCGACTTCGCGGGCGAGCCCGCGCCCGCCGTGAGCGTGACCGACGGCGTCCTGCCCCTCGGCCTCTCGCTCTCGGCCACGGGGACGCTGTCCGGCACGCCGCTCGTGCCGGGCGACTACGAGTTCACCGTGACGGCGACGAGCACGGTCCTCGACCTGCAGCAGACCGCCTCGCAGGCCTACGAGCTGAGCGTCGCGCCGGGCGACCCCTGGGCGCTGCTGCAGGCGCGCTTCGCCGCGGGCGGGAGCTGGTCGCTCGACGACGACCTGACGGCGCCCGCGGGCGAGGGCCTCGTCGTGCCGGCCGGTCTCGCCGTCACCCTCGACCTCGGCGAGCACACGCTGGAGATCGATCCCGACGTCTTCGGGGTCGCGGCGATCGAGGTCCCCGCCGGTGCGAGCTTCACGGCGCAGCACGGCACGCTCCTCCTCACGGGCGGCTACAACGCGGCCGCGCTCGGCGGCGGCGGCGAGGAGCAGCCGTCCGGCTCCATCACCCTCGACGACGTCGACCTGACCGCCGTCGGCGGCTACAACGGGGCCGGCATCGGCGGCTCCGCCTATGCCGGGGCCGGACCGGTCTCGATCGCCGACAGCGAGGTCTCCGCGACCGGCGGCTGGAACGCGGCGGGCATCGGCGGCGGCCTCCAGGGCGACGGCGGCTCGGTGACCGCAACCCGCGGCGAGGTCGTCGCCACCGGCGGCACCGCCGGCGCCGGCATCGGCGGCGGCTACGGCCGCGCCGGCGGCGCGGTGACGGCGACGGACAGCGACGTGACGGCGACGGGCGGCCTGAACGCGGCCGGCATCGGCGGCGGCGTCCAGGGCAGCGGCGGAACGCTCTCGGTCGACGGCGGCTCGATCCTCGCCACCGGCGGCCAATGGGCCGCCGCGGTCGGCGCGGGCGACGGCGGCGCCGACGGCGGCTCCGTCACGGTCGCCGGCGTGCAGCTGCCCGGCTCGAGCAGCACGACGGGGGCGAACACCGGTCTCGACGGCGCACCCGGTGCGGCCCTCGCCTTCACGTGGGCCGGCCGGCTCGTCCGCACGCTCGCGCTGGACAGCGCGACGAGCGCGCCCAGCACGTTCTCCGTCACGTACGCCGAGGAGGACGCGGCGCTCCCGGCCATCTCGACCGGCAGCCTGCCGATCGGGTACCGCGACGAGGCCTACGAGCAGCAGATCGACTTCTCCGGCATCCCGGAGCCGACGATCGAGGTCAGCGCGGGCGCGCTGCCCGACGGGCTCGCGATCGACGGGGACGGTCTCATCTCGGGCACGCCGACGGCGCTCGGCACCTCGAGCTTCACGGTCACGGTGCGCTCCGCGATCCTCGGCCTCGACCAGTCCGCCTCCCAGGCCTACGACCTCGTCGTCCTGGACCGCGCGGTCGAGGAGCTCCGCGCGGCGCTCGCCTCCGGCGGCGAGCACGCGCTGACGAAGGACGTGTCGCTGCAGCCCGGCGACTTCCTGCGGGTCGGCGCCGCCGCCGTCCTCGACCTCGCCGGGCACGACCTCACGATCCAGGCGCCGGGCGACTACCGCGCCGCGATCAACGTCCCGCAGTCTCTGTCCCTGACCATCACGGACTCCGTCGGCGGCGGCACGCTCGATGCGACCGGCGGCGGATACGCGGCCGGCATCGGCGGCGGCACCGGCAACTCCTGGGAGCCGAACGCCGGCACGATCGTCATCGACGGCGGTGACATCGTCGTGCGCGGCGGCTCCGGCGGCGCGGCCCTCGGCGGCGCCCTGTACGGCGGCTACGACGCGATCACGATCAACGGCGGCGAGGTCACGGCGACCAGCCCCGGCGGCGGCGCCGCCATCGGCGCCGGCGAGTACTCGAGCCTCTACGGGAGCCCCGGCCCGATCACCGTGACCGGCGGCGACGTCACCGCCATCGGCCTCGGCCAGGGCGCGGCGATCGGCGGCGGCACCAGCAGCTACGGCGCCGCGGTCACGATCTCCGGCGGCCGGGTGGACGCGCAGGGGCGCGACGAGTCCACGTTCGGCGGCGTCGGCATCGGCGTCGGGAACTCCTGGGGCTCGGGCTACCCGGTCGGCACGCTGACGGTCGACGCGCAGCCGCTGCAGGGCTCGACCGGCCTCGGCGGCGGGGAGAACCTGACCGCCGCGGGCTACTACGGCGCCCTCGCCGCCGCCGTGTCGTACACGGGCGGAGCGAACTTCGCGAAGATCGTCACGACGGACGCGGCCCCGCCGGTCGCGCGCGGCGTCGTCATCGAGATCGTCCCGGCCGAGGAGGTCCCCGGCTTCGCGGTCGAGGCCGATCAGGACGTCTATCTCGGCGAGCCCGTCTCGCTCCGGCTCACGACGCCCGGCACCGAGACGGTCGAGCTCGTCGGCGGCACGCTGCCGCCCGGTCTCGAGCTCTCGGAGAGCGGCGAGCTGAGCGGCACCCCGACCGTGCTCGGCACGGAGGCCTTCGAGCTGTCGGTGAGCGGCACGGTGCTCGGCCTGCCGCAGACCAGCACCCGCGTGTTCACGGTCTCGACGCTGCTGCGCGCCTGGGAGGACCTGCAGGCCGCGTTCCTCGCCGGCGGTCAGGTCACGCTCGACCAGTCGCTGGTCGCGCCGCTCGGCGAGGCGCTCGTCGTCGGCCCGGGCGTCGTCGTCGAGCTCGACCTCGCCGGCAACGCCCTCACCATCCCCGCGCCGAGCGCGGCGGTCCCGGCCATCACGGTCCCGGCGGACGCCACCCTGACGATCGAGGACGAGACCGGCGTCGGAACGCTCACCGCCTTCGGCGGCGCGGACGCCGCCGGCATCGGCAGCGCGGCCGGCGAGCTCCCCGGCTCCGTCGCGATCCTCGGCGGCACCGTGACCGCCACGGGCGGCGGCGAGGACGGCGTCTCCGGCGGCGCCGGCATCGGCGCCGGCTGGGGCGTGACCGACATCGGCTCCGCGTATCTCGCGATCGAGGGCGACACCTGGCCCGGCTCCGCCGTCGACGGCGGATCGGGTGGCCTCGGCGGCGCGGCGGCGCTCCCGATCACCGTCTCCGGCGGCCCCCACCCGACGACCTACCGGGCCGCATCGGTCGCCGGCTGGGCCGGGACGACGACGATCGAGATCGGCCACACGGTCGCCTTCGACGCGCTCGGCGGGACGCCTGCCCCGGAGGCGCAGTTCGTCCTCCCCGGCGCGTTCGCCGCGGCGCCGCCGACCCCGGTGCTCGGCGACCACACCTTCACCGGCTGGTATGCGGGCGGCCCGGAGCCCTTCGCGTTCGACACGACGCCGGTCACGCAGCAGCTCCTGCTCACCGCGGAGTGGACGATCGGCGTCGTGCAGGGCACCGTGACCTTCCCCGACTGGTTCGACGGCTCCGCCGGCGCCGGCGCCGGCGCCGGCTCCGTCGCGGCCGTGCCGCTGCAGGGCGGGCCGTCGACGGCGGTCGACCTGAGCGACTACGACGCGGAGACCGGCACGGCGACGTATCTGATCGGTCTTGCCCCCGGCCAGTACGTGCTGCAGTACCTCCCGGTCCAGGGCTCCGGCCTTGCGGCGCAGTACTGGCCGGGCGTCACGACGGTCGGGGCGGCCGAGCCGGTCGTCGTCGGCACGGACGGGACGCAGGTCGTGGACCTGAGCATCGGCGGCGCGGCCATCACCGGGATCGTCGAGATCCCGGCGGTACCGGACCCCGCCGACTTCGTCCAGCTCTGGGTGGATGTCGTCGCCGGCGGCATCATCGTCGACCAGGTGCTGCTGGACTACCCGGACACCTCCGGCGACCCGATCGAACAGCCGTTCCAGGTGACGGTCCCGGCAGGCACGACGGACTATTCGCTGCGTGCTCTCGGCGTCGTCCGCGACGACTGCAGCTGCCTGCTGGTCTCGACATGGAGCGCGACCTGGACGCCGTCCGCACCGCTCGGCTCCGACCCGTCGCCCGTCGACATCGGCGTGCTCACGCTCGGCCCCTCGACCCTCGTGCAGGGCGTCGTCGCCGGGACGCCGACAGAGGACTCGGCGTTCCAGGTCGTTCCCGTGCCCTATCGCCAGACGGCGTCCGGCTGGCAGCAGCTCGATGTCATCGACGATCCCGACCTGCAGTGGGCCTTCGACTTCGGTTGGCTGACCGGCGAGCCGGAGGCCGACCAGCCGGATTGGGACACTGGTCTGCTCGAGCCGGGCACCTACCGGTTCGGCTTCCTGCTCCTGGACGCCTTCAGCGGCGAGGAGCACGCGACGTGGTTCGCGAACGACCTGGGCGGCTCGCCGGCCTGGTCCGACGCGCAGAGCTACGTCGTCGCGGCGGACACGCCCCTGGTGATCCCCGAGCAGACCCTCGGCTTCGAGCCCGTCGCGGAGTTGGAGAACCTCGTCGCCCCGGCGATCGAGGGCGCCGCCCAGGTCGGCCGCGCCCTGACGGCGAACCCCGGGGTGTGGAGCCCGGCTCCGCCGTTCCCGGTCGATTCGCCGTGCGGCTGCGGCAGTTCCTTCGCCTACCAGTGGTTCGCCGACTACGGCGCGGGCGCCGAGCCGATCTCAGGCGCGATCGGGCAGGTCTTCCGCCCGCAGGCCGAGCACATCGGCGCGCGCCTGTCCGTCCAGGTCACCGCAACCGTCGATGGGCTCGAGCCCGTCGCGTTCGGGACGCAGCAGACGGTGCCGGTGGCCGAAGGAGTATTCGCTCCCGTCCCGACCCCGGTGCTGTCCGGCTCCCGCCGGATCGGGAGCGTGCTCTCGGTCGATGCCCGCGCATCCCAATGGGGTCCGGCTGCTCCGACGACGATCGTCTACGACTGGTTGCGCGACGGCGTGTCCCTCGAGCTGCCGGTCGACACGACGAGCTACGAGTTGACGCTCGACGATGCGACGCACGTCATCGCGGTGCGCGTGACCGGATCGCGTGCAGGTTTCGCCGCCGCCTCGGCGCTGTCCAACGCGAAGGCGGTGACCGAGCTGACGCCCGGTGTCCCCTCGGTTTCCGGAACGCTCAAGGTCGGGTCCATGCTGACCGCGGATCCCGGTGCGTGGGATCCGGCGCCAGTCGCGTTCTCCTACCGCTGGTACACGGTGGAACAGGACCTGACGACTCGCGCGCTCGTCCAGGAGGGCGGGTCGGCGACATATACGCCGTCCGGTGCCGACGTCGGCAAGTACGTCTACGTCGTCGTGGATGGCAGCAAGGCGGGCTTCCAGCCCGCCGCCGCGCAATCGGCCTGGCGCGGGTTCGTGGTCTCGGCGGTCCTGACGCCGGGTGCCGCCGTCGTGACCGGATCGCTGCAGGTCGGTTCTGTCCTCACCGCCGACGTCGGCACCTGGGCCCCGGCACCTGTGGCGCTCTCGTATCGCTGGTACAGCGTCGCCCCGGATCTGGTGACGCGCGTGCTCGTGCAGCAGGGCGCCTCGGCGACCTACGTTCCGACCGCCGCAGATCTGGGCAAGTACGTATACGTCGTCGTGGAGGGGAGCAAGCCCGGGTACGCCACGGTCGCCGCACAGTCGCCCTGGCGCGGGTATGTGGCGGCCGGCGTGCTTACCGCCGGGGTGCCGGTGGTGACGGGGACGCTCGGAGTCGGGGCGGTGCTGACCGCCGATCCGGGATCGTGGGCGGAGGCGCCCGTGACCGCGTCGTACCGCTGGTACACGGTGGAGGCGGATCTGGTGACGCGGGCGCTCGTGCAGCAGGGCGCGTCGGCGACGTATGTCCCCTCCGCGTCGGATGCGGGGAAGTACGTGTACGTCGTCGTCGATGCATCGAAGGACGGCTATCTCGGCTCGGCTGCGCAGTCCGCTTGGCGCGGTTTCGTGCTGCCTTGAGGTCAGTCGGTGACGGTGGCCGGGCCGCCGTCACCGACTGTTCACTTCGGAGATAGCTCCCGGTCGTCTGGGCTCGACAGGCTCACGGGGAGCGCACTCTCGTGCGTTCAGCGTCCTGTGACCCTGGAGCCCCCACCAATGACGAAGCCGGCCCTCGCCCGCACGCTCGCCATCCTCTCCTCGACGACCGTCGTCGCCGCGTCCCTCGTGGCCGCGGCGCCCGCGTTCGCGGTGACGACGGATCTCTCGACCCTCCGCATCAACGAGGCGAGCTCGCAGGGCTCGCCGACGGACTGGGTCGAGATCCTCAACACCGGGACCGAGGCGGTCGACGCGACCGGGCTGGTCGTCAAGGACAACGACGACTCCCACGCCATCACGCTGCCCGGCGGCACGACGATCGCGGCCGGAGGCCTGCTGACCGTCTATGTCGACGACGCGACGGCATGGCCGGGACACAGCTTCGGCCTCGGCTCGGCGGACTCCGCGCGCATCTTCGCCGCGAACGGCACGACGCTGCTCGACACGGTCTCCTGGACCGCGCATGTCAACTCGATCGGCCGCGTCCCGGACGGCACGGGCGCGTTCGTCGCCATCTCCCCGGCGACACCGGGTGTGCTCAACGCCCCCTCGGAGGAGCCCGAGCCCGTGCTCGACACGGCGGTCGTCATCAACGAGGTCGAGTCCAACGGCGACGACAACGACTGGGTCGAGCTCGCCAACACGGCCGACGCTCCCGTCGATCTCTCCGGCTACCGCTTCACCGACAGCCACGGCCTCGCGGGCACCGGCAGCGACACGCCCTGGGTGCTCGCCCCGGGGTCGATCGTCCCCCCGCACGGCTTCCTCGTCATCGAGGGCGCGAACGGCGCCGAGGCGGGCTTCGGCTCGGGCCTCGGCGGCGGCGACACCGTGACGCTGTGGCGCCCGGCCGGCGACGACTCCGCGGTCGCCTCCTACACGTGGACGACGCATGCGACCGTCACCTACGGTCGCTACCCGGACGGCACCGGCGCGTTCATCCAGACCGCCGTCTCCACGCACGGCGCCCCGAACATCGCCTCGCCGATCCGCATCAACGAGGTCACCTCGCAGGGCAGCCCGGCCGACTGGGTCGAGCTCGTCAACGTCTCGGCCTCGCCGGTCGACCTCTCCGGCTACCAGCTCGTCGACAGCAACGGGCTCGCCGGCTCGGAGGTGCAGACCCTCCCGGGCGGCACGACGATCGCGGGGAACAACGGCCTGCTGCTCGTCGACCTCGGCCCGCTCGGCCTCGGCAAGGGCGACTCGATCAGCCTCTACGACCCGTCCGATCTGCTCCTCGACTCGACCTCGTGGGGCGCGGACCACGCGACCCCCTCGTGGGGCCGCAACCCGGACGGTCTCGGCGCCTTCGAGATGACCGCGGCGGCGACGCCCGGCGCCCCGAACATCGCGCTCGAGGAGGTCGAGACCGAGCCGTGGCCCGGCTCCGACTCGGTCACGGCCATCGACGCGGTGAACGCCTTCCCCGGCGACGCCTCCGGCATCGACTACGAGGTCGGCGCGACCCTGGCCGATGACCGCCTCTGGATCGTGCGGAACAAGCTCGGCGCCCTCTACGAGGCGCGCACCGACGGCACCGTCGTCGGCCAGTGGACGATCCGCTACCCCAGCGGCACGGGCGAACCCGACGCCGAGGGCCTGGCGCTCGGCGGCGACTCGATCGAGGACGGCCTCTACGTCGCGACCGAGCGCGACAACGCCGCCGAACTTCCGCGTCAGCCCGCGCGCTTCAAGCAAGGC
>JAGIAU010000046.1:0-228 GCA_017744755.1 Microbacteriaceae bacterium | reverse complement strand
GCTACGACGCCCCGACGGGCACGAGCGGCACGCTCGCGGCGACCGACGAGTGGAACCTGTCGGCGGACTTCCCGGCGATCGGCGAGAACGCGGGCCTCGAGGGCATCACCTTCGTGCCGGACGAGTGGCTCGTCGCGAACGGCTACTTCGACCAGACGCGCTCGCACGCCTACGACCCGGGCGACTACCCGCTGCACGGCGAGGGCCTCTTCGTCATCGCGGTGGAGG
>JAGIAU010000045.1 GCA_017744755.1 Microbacteriaceae bacterium | reverse complement strand
AGGCCCCTCGGGCATCTCAGCCGCCGATGATCTCGTGGCCCGCGATCGCGCCGGTCGTCTCGTACTCGGCGAGCTGGCCGATGCGGCGGGCGTGGCGCTCCTCGCCGGAGAACGGCGTCGCGATGAAGAGGTCGATGAACCGCTTCGCCTCCTCGACCGTGTGCTGGCGGGCCCCGATCGAGATGACGTTCGCATCGTTGTGCTCGCGGGCGAGCATCGCGGTCGAGTCGTTCCACACGAGCGCCGCGCGGGCTCCCTCGACCTTGTTCGCGGCGATCTGCTCGCCGTTGCCCGAGCCGCCGAAGACGACGCCGAGCGCCTCGACCCCGGCGCGCTGGTCGGCGACCGTCGCGAGCGCCGCGTTGATGCAGAAGGACGGGTAGTCGTCGAGGGCGTCGTAGACCTGCGGCCCGTGGTCCACGACGTCGTGGCCCTGCCCGCGCAGATGGGCCTGCAGATCCTGGCTGAACTCGAGTCCGGCGTGGTCGGTCGCGATGTGGATCCGCATGCCCCCGAGTGTATTCGGGCCCCCGACCCTCGGAGTCCGGTGAGTGCTTCCCGGATGTTCCGGGAGATATTCCACACGAATCGACCGGATGGTGCACAGAATTGGTCATGGACAGCTCGACGCCTCAGTTCCTCCCCACGCTCTCCGCCGGCAAGCACCGCACGCCGGCCCAGGGCGCGTGCTTCATGGAGTACGCGTCCTTCCTCGCCGGCGAACGCTGGTCCGACCGTCCGACGTGCACCGACCCGATCCTCGCCGAGCTCGCGCGCTGCGTGAACGACAGCGTCAGCGACCAGGCCCGGCAGTGGCTGCTCGAGGACGTGACGCGCGTCATCGGCCTGCGCGGCGATGAGATCCTCAGCCTGCACGTCGCGCTCCGCACCGCGGTCACGGCCCTCCCGCACGTCGCCCCCGAGCGGAAGCGCTCGCTCGCGATCGGGATCCGCGGCATGCTGCTCGCGCTCGCCGTCCGCGGCGAGACGTCCGGCGTCGCGGTGGAACGCGCCGTCCGCGCGCTGGCCGCGGAACCTGAGGCGGCGGCCGAGTCGGCGATCTACCACGACAAGGTCGGCAACCGGCCCATGCACCTCATCGAGGTCGGCGGGACGCAGGCGATCCGGCACGCGGTCGAGGGGCTGCTGCGCGCGGCCGACGGCCGCGGCGACGCGGACGAGCGGCTCGCGGCCCTCCTGCGCGCCGGCATCGACGAGGCGGAGGCCTCGCTGGATGCGGCCACGGCACCCGTCCGGGCGGCGCTCGACGCCGCGCGCCTTCCCGCGCCGCGCCCCGCGAAGCGCGACCTCATCGGCGTCTGAGGCGGCCTTGTCCGGTCAGGACGACGCCGTAGTCTGTTGAGGTGCCAGGAGAGAACCTCACCCGCGCCGAGGCCATCGAGCGCAAGTCCCTCGTCCAGACGCAGTCCTACGAGGTCGCCCTCGATCTGACGACGGGGCCGGACTCGTTCCGCAGCTCGACGGTCGTCCGGTTCACGGCGACCCCGGGCACCGCGACGTTCATCGACGCCATCACGGAGCAGGTGCATCTCGTCGTGCTCAACGGGGTCGCGCTCGACCCGGCCGAGGTGGCCGATGGGACGCGCATCGCCCTGTCCGGCCTCGCCGCCGACAACGTGCTCGAGGTCGTCGCCGACTTCGCCTACTCGACCTCCGGGGAGGGGCTGCACCGCTTCGTCGATCCGGTGGACGGCGAGGTGTACCTGTACTCGCAATTCGAGGTGCCGGACTCGCGACGCGTGTTCGCCGTGTTCGAGCAGCCGGACCTGAAGGCGACGTTCGCGTTCACGGTGACCGCGCCGGAGTCCTGGGTCGTCGTGTCGAACCAGCCGGCGGTCTCGGCCGAGGCGGGCGTCTGGACGTTCTCCCCGACCCCCGTCATCTCCTCCTACATCACCGCGATCGTCGCGGGGCCGTACGTCGACTGGCGCGACGAGCTGACCAGCAGCGACGGCCGGACCATCCCGCTCGGCGTGTTCGCCCGCCGGTCGCTCGCCGAGCACGTCGACGCCGACTACGTCTTCGAGAAGACGAAGCAGGGCTTCGCCTACTACGAGAGCAAGTTCGGCGTGCCGTACCCCTTCGAGAAGTACGACCAGCTCTTCGTCCCCGAGTTCAACGCGGGCGCCATGGAGAACGCCGGAGCCGTGACCATCCTGGAGGGCTACGTCTTCCGCGGGCAGGTCCCCCAGGCCCAGGTGGAGCGCCGTGCGATCACCGTGCTGCACGAACTCGCCCACATGTGGTTCGGTGACCTGGTCACCATGCGCTGGTGGAACGACCTCTGGCTCAACGAGTCCTTCGCCGAGTGGGCGTCCACGATCGCGACGGCCGAGGCGACCGAGTGGACCGAGGCGTGGACGACGTTCCAGGCGATGGAGAAGACCTGGGCGTACCGCCAGGATCAGCTCCCCTCGACGCACCCGATCTCCGCGACGATCAACGACCTCGAGGACGTGCAGGTCAACTTCGACGGCATCACCTACGCGAAGGGCGGCTCGGTCCTCAAGCAGCTCGCGGCGTGGGTCGGCGTCGACGCGTTCTTCGCGGGGGTCGGGAACTACTTCCGGAAGCACGCGCACGGGAACACCGAGCTGCGGGACCTCCTCGTCGAGCTCGAGGCGACGTCCGGCCGCGACCTGTCCGGCTGGTCGCAGGTCTGGCTGGAGACGGCGGGCGTGAACACGCTCCGCCCGGAGATCGCGGTCTCCCCGGAGGGTGGGATCACGGCGTTCGCGATCCTGCAGGAGGCGCCGGCCGAGTGGCCGACGCTGCGGCCGCACCGCCTCGGCGTCGGCTTCTACGACCTCGTCGACGCTCCGGACGGGCTCCAGCAGCTGACTCGCTCGCACTACGTCGAGATCGACGTGGACGGCGCGCGCACCGAGGTGCCGGAGCTCGTGGGCCGCGCGCGGCCCGCGCTCGTCCTCGTGAACGACGAGGACCTCGCTTACGCGAAGATCCGGCTCGACGAGGTCTCGCTCGGCAACGCGATCCAGCACCTCGGCACGATCGCCGACCCGCTCGCCCGCGCCCTCGTCTGGGGCGCGGCGTGGGACGCGACGCGCGACGCGGAGACCCGGCCGAGCGACTACATCTCGCTCGTCCTCGGGAACATCGCGACGGAGACCGAGTCGACGACGATCCGCACGACGCTGACGCAGCTCCTCACGGCGGCCAAGTCCTACGTCGACCCGGCGCGCCGCCCGGAGACGATCGCCTCCGTCGGCACGGCGCTGTGGGAGCTCGCCCGCGCGGCGGAACCGGGCGGCGACGCGCAGTTCCAGTTCGTCAAGTTCTTCGCGGCGATCGCCTCGAACGAGGCGCACGCTGCCGTCCTGCGCGACCTGCTCGACGGCCGCCTCGAGCTCGAGGGCCTCGAGGTGGACACCGACCTCGCGTGGGAGCTGCTCGAGGGGCTCGTCGTCATCGGCTCCGCCGGCGAGCCGGAGATCGAGGCGCAGCTCGCCTCCGATCCCTCCGCGAAGGGCCAGCAGGCCGCCACCCGCCTGCGGGCCGCGGTGCCGACGGTCGAGGCGAAGCAGCGCGCGTTCGCCTCCCTCGCCGACTCGGCGGAGCTCTCCAACGAGCTGCAGCGCAGCGTCACGCTCGGCTTCGGGCACGTCAACGACCCGGCCGTGCTCGAGCCGCTCGTCGCGCCCTACTTCGCGGCGCTCGAGGACGTGTGGAACTCGCGCTCATACAAGCTCGCCGAGTTCTACGCCGTCGGCCTGTACCCGAGCCCGCTCGTCTCGCCCGGGCTCGTCGCGGCCACGAAGGACTGGCTCGACACGCACCCGGGCATCCCGGCGCTGCGCCGTCTCGTCGTCGAGGGGCTCGCCGGCGTGGAGCGCTCCATCCGGGCGCAGGAGCGCGACCGCGCCGAGTAGGCGGGGCCGGGGGTCGTGACGAGCATGTCGGGCTGGGACGCGTTCTGGACCGAGGTCGGGTCCGTCCTCGACTCCGGCTGGGGCGTGCCCATCCGCATCGCGATCATCGTGGTCGTCGCGGTCCTCGCGCGGCTCGTGGCGCGCGCGCTCATCCGCCGCTCCGTCGACCGGATCGTCGCCGGGGTGCGGCGGATCCAGGAGGCCGAGGCGAAACGGCTCGGCGCGGAGCCGGAGTCGCCCGTGCTGGGCGCGCGGCGCATCCAGCGGACGCGCTCGCTCGGACGGATCTTCGGCAACGCCTCGACCGTCGCCATCAGCCTCGTGGCCGGCCTGCTCATCGTGTACACGGCGTGGCCGGCCGCGACGACGGCGTTCGGCCTGCTCGGCGCGGGCATCGGCGCAGGCATCGGCCTCGGCGCGCAGGGCATCGTGCGCGACGTGCTGAACGGCATCTTCTTCGCCGTCGAGGATCAGCTCGGGATCGGCGACGTCGTCGACGCGGGCTTCGCGACCGGCGTGGTGGAGGACCTCGGCGTCCGCACCACGAAGGTGCGCGATGTGAACGGCACGCTGTGGTTCATCCCGAACGGCCAGATCAACCGGATCGGCAACCAGTCGCACGGCTGGGCCCGCGCCGTCGTCGACATCACGGTGCCGGTCGGCGCCGACGTCGAGGCGATCCGCGAGGGCATGCGGGCCGCCGCGACCTCGCTCGCCGGGGACCCCGCCTGGGCCGACCGCATCCTCGAGACCCCGGAGGTCTGGGGGCTCACGACCGTCGCCGTCGACTCGATGGTGCTCCGCGAGGTCGTCAAGACGGTGACGAACGCGCAGGACGCGGTCGCCCGCGAGCTGCGCACCCGCATCAAGCTCGAGCTCGACCGGCGCGGGCTCTACCAGCCGGGCGCCACGACGATCGCGGCGTCCGCGACGCCGGCCGGGGCCGGCGCTGCCGCCGAGGCGCCCGTCGGCCCAGCGCCCGACGACGAGTGAGCGCTCTCCGGTGACGAGCCTGCCGTTCCACCCGACGGGCCCCGACCGCTCGTTCTACGACCGCGTCGGCGGCCGCGCGACCTTCGAGCGGCTCGTCCGCGAGTTCTACCGAGGCGTCGCCGAGGACCCGCTCCTGCGGCCCATGTATCCGGAGGAGGACCTCGAGGGCGCGATCCAGCGGCTCACCGGCTTCCTCGAGCAGTACTGGGGCGGCCCGACGACGTACTCGCAGGAGCGCGGGCACCCGCGGCTGCGGATGCGGCACCTGCCGTTCCGCGTCGACTTCGCGGCGCGGGACGCCTGGCTCGCGCACATGCGCGCCGCCGTCGACGCGCTGCAGGCCGACGGGACGCTGTCCCCCGCTGACGAGCACCAGCTCTGGGACTACCTGGAGCGCGCCGCGCACGCGATGGTGAACGCCCCGAGCGCCCCCTGACCCTCTCCCCGCCACCCCACGCCTTTTTCAGGCCTCGCGTGCCGTTTTCAGGTGCCAGGTGGACCTGCGGAGCTGCGGAGGCCTGAAAAAGGCCCGCAGCACCTGAAAAAGGCGTGGGCAGGCGGGAGGGGCGGGATCAGACGGCGAGGGACCAGGAGCGGCGTTTGACGAGGACGTGGCCGCGGGACAGGGTGAGCCGCGTCCAGGGGCCGACCTCGTAGACGGCGCCGACATCCGGCTCCGCGCCGTCCGGAGGGAGGAAGCCGAGCGCGGCCGCCGCGAGCGCGACGCCCTTCGGCAGCGCGGCGGCGCCCGGGATCGGCTCGCCCCAGACGGCGGCGCGGACCTGACGGACGATCGCCTCGCCGGCGTTCGCGGGGAGCGTGTCGGCGACCTCGCGAATCCCCGCCTCGGCGACGGCGGCGAGCACGGGGCTCTCGATCGGGGTGTCACGGGACTGCCAGCCCGTGCGCGGCGGCACGACGCCCGCCCACGTGACGGAGTACACCGGCGTCGGCACGCCGAGCTCGAAGCCGTCGGGCCGGCCGGCCGCCGCCGCGGCGCGCGCCCGCAGCGAGGCCATCGGCACGACCGCATCGGCGTCGGCGGAGCCCTCCGCGAGCGCGAAGGTCCGCAGGCCCAGGATCGTCGCCGAGTCGTCGAGCAGGCCCGACGGGAAGAGCACGGGGACGTAGACCGCGAGCACCCCGCCGGCCGCGACGATGCGCGCGGAGCCGTCCTGCACCTGCACGGCGCGGCCGAGGAACGTGTCGAGGTCGGACGGGGCTTCCGGCGCGGCGAGCAGGAGGGTCATGACGGTAGACAACGCTACCGGGTGCCCCGCCTACAATCCCGATATGTCGTCCGAGACGCCCCTCTCCCCCGATCCCACCGCTCCGGAGAGCCTGGGCGTCGACCCGGTCGCCGACATGCTCGCCGTCCTCGACCTGCAGGCGACGGGCGCGCGCACGCGTGAGGACATCTTCACGGCGCCGAGCCAGTGGATGCCGCACGGCCGCGTGTTCGGCGGACAGGTGCTCGCGCAGTCCGTCATCGCGGCGAGCCGCACCGTCCCGGACGAGCGGGCGATCCACTCCGTGCACGGCTATTTCCTGCGGCCGGGCGCGATCGACCTGCCGATCACGTTCTCCGTCGACCGCATCCACGACGGCCGCTCGTTCACGACCCGGCGCACGCAGGCCTACCAGGACGGGCAGCCGATCTTCTCCATGATCGCCTCGTTCCAGGATCACGACCCGGGCCTCGACCACCAGGCGCCGATGCCGGACGGTCTGCCGGAGCCCGAGTCGCTCCCGACGGCGGAGGAGCTCATCGGGCATCTGCCGAGGGGGCTCACCGCCTTCTGGACGGCGTCCGCCTTCGACCTGCGGTACGCGGGCGAGCCGATCTGGCTGCACGTCGACGGGGAGCGCGTCGCGCACCAGGTCGTCTGGGTCCGTGCTCGGCGGAGGCTGCCGGACGACCCGGTGCTGCAGCGCGCCGCCTTCGCCTATGCGAGCGACTTCACGATCCTCGAGTCGACGCTGCGCCGCCACGGCGTCGCCTGGGCGACCCCCGGGCTCAAGATGGCGAGCCTCGACCACGCGATGTGGTGGCACCGCGAGGGCCGCGCCGACGAGTGGTGGGCCTACGTGCAGGAGGCGCCGAACGCCACGGGAGGGCGCGGCCTCTCGCTCGGACGGATCTACTCCCGGGACGGTGTCCTCATGGCGAGCGTCGCCCAGGAGGGCATGATCCGCGTGCCCGCGGCGTAGAACGCGCTCTGCGCGTAGCGCCGCCGATCCCCCACGCGGATTCCGACGTTCGACGCGTCTTCCGATCTTCGGACGTCGGAGGATCGCGCGAACGTCGGAAGACGAGGCGGCGCCGCCACCGCGCCGCCGCCGACCGGTTCGGGTCGAGGTCGGGCGGCGGCGCGGTCAGCGTGGAGCGGGGGGTGCGGCTGGCCGTTCGGGTCGGCTGCTGCGCTCCGTGGCGGCCGCTCCTCGGGTGAGCCGGCCGCCGTCTGATCGATCCAATGCTCGTGGGGGCGTTCCTATTCCCCAAGCCCCAGTAGGGGGATCACCCCTCCGGGGATCACCCGCACGGGGGGCGGAGCGCCGCGGCGCAGGCCCCGGAGACGCTAGGCGTGCCGCTCGAGGAACTCGATGACGGCGACCCGGTCGACGCCGGTCGTCCCGTCGGGCATGGCGGCGAGCAGCGAGGCGTTGAGTCGGGCGCTCGGCCATGCCTCGCCGTCCCACCGCGCCGCCAGGTCGGCTCCCGGCTCGCGGCAGCAGGCGGGGTCGGGGCAGGTGGAGACCATGCGCCGCTGGGTGTCGCGGCCGCGGAACCAGCGGACGTCGGCGAAGCGCGTGCCGACGCTCACGGAGAAGTCGCCGTTGAGGCCCGACTCGACGCTCGAGGTGCACCAGTACGTGCCGACCGGCTTGTCCGTGTACTGGTGATAGGGGCTCAGCCGGTCCTCGTGCTCGAAGACCTGGCGCGCGCTCCACCAGCGGCACACCCGCTGGCCCTCGACGGCGCCGAGCGGGTCCGCGGGGAACTGCACGCCGTCGTTCTCGTACGCCTTGGAGATGGCGCCGGAGGCGTGCACCTTGACGAAGTGCACGGGGATGCCGAGGTGCTTCGTCGCGAGGTTCGTGAAGCGGTGCGCGGCGGTCTCGTAGCCCACGGCGAAGTGGTCGCGGAGGTCCTCGACGGAGAGCTGCCGGTCGCGCTTGGCGGCGCGGAGGAACTCGACGGCGGAGCGCTCGGGGACGAGGAGCGCGCCGGCGAGGTAGTTCGTCTCGACGCGCTGGCGCAGCAGGTCGCCGAAGTCGCGCGGCTCCGGCTGCCCGAGCGCGTGCGCGGCGAGGGCCTGCAGCAGCGCGGAGCGCGGATCGGTGCCCGGCTGCCGAATCGGCAGGTAGATGCGGCGGTGGCGCCGGTCGGTGATGCTCCGCGTCGTGATCGGCAGATCCGGCACGGTGTGGATGGTGAACCCGCTCCGCGCGGCGAGCTCCGCGGCCGCGCGCTGCGAGAGCGGGCCGCCGCGGTGCCCGATCGCCTGCAGCATCGTCGCGGCGACGGCTTCGAGCTCCGGATAGTGGTTGTCCCTGGCGCGCTGCTGGGCGCGGAGCTCGGCGTTCGCGCGCCGCGCCTCCTCGGGGGTCGCCGCCCGCTCGCGGTGCAGGCGCTCGAGCTCGTCATGCAGCGCCAGGATCGTCTCGATCGCGTCATCGCTGAGCCCGCGCCGGATGGGGACGCCCGGGAGTCGGAGGGCGGCGAAGAGCGGGCCGCGCTGGGCGCGTTCCAGGGCGATCTCGAGCTCGTCGCGGCGGGACATGGGCGCGGGCGCGAGCAGCGCGTCGACGCCGACGCCGAGGGCTCCGGCGAGGCGCTCCAGCTCGGCGAGGCGGAGGTCCCGCTTGCCGTGCTCGATGACGGAGACCTGCGAGGTCGCACGGCCGATCGCGGCGCCGAGCTGCTCGGCGGTCATGCCGCGCTCGGTGCGCAGCTGCCGGATGCGGCGCCCGATCGTGAGGGCGTCGGCGGTGCTGCGTTGCTCGTCCATCGCTCCACCCTGCCATCCGCCGAACCTTCTGCGGAATAGAAATTCGCCGGGATTTCTATCCGAGAATCCTGCGCCGAGGGCTTGCGGAGCGCCCAGGCTCGTTCCACAGACCCGCCGCAGCAGCGGCCGAAGAAGGAGCCGACATGACCCCCCAGACCGAATCCCGCCCCGGCGACCAGACGCGGACCGCCGCCGAGCTCGAGGCGGAGTGGGCGATCGACCCGCGCTGGGCCGACGTCCGCCGCGACTACACCGCGAGCGACGTCGTCGCCCTCCGCGGTCCCGTCCGCGAGGAGGCGACGCTCGCCCGCCGCGGCGCGGAACGCCTCTGGGAGGCCATCCAGGAGAACGCGCACGACCCCGCCAGCTGGGTCGCCGCCCTCGGCGCCCTCACCGGCAACCAGGCCGTGCAGCAGGTCCGCGCCGGCCTGCAGGCCATCTACCTCTCCGGCTGGCAGGTCGCGGCCGACGCGAACCTCGCCGGCCAGACCTACCCCGACCAGAGCCTCTACCCGGCCAACTCCGTCCCCGCCGTCGTGCGCCGGATCAACAACGCGCTGCTCCGCGCCGCCCAGATCGAGCACGCCGCCGAAGGCCGCACGAGCCGCGACTGGCTCGCCCCCGTCGTCGCCGATGCGGAGGCCGGTTTCGGCGGGCCGCTCAACGCCTACGAGCTCATGCACGCGATGATCCAGGCCGGCGCCGCCGGCGTGCACTGGGAGGACCAGCTCGCGAGCGAGAAGAAGTGCGGCCACATGGGCGGCAAGGTGCTCGTCCCCACGTCCCAGCACGTCCGCACGCTCAATGCCGCGCGACTCGCCGCCGACGTCGCCGACGTCCCCACGATCGTCATCGCCCGCACCGACGCGCTCGCCGCGACGCTGCTGACGAGCGACGTCGACGAGCGCGACCGCGAGTTCCTGACGGGAGAGCGCACCGCCGAGGGCTTCTACGAGGTCCGCAACGGCATCGACCCGGTCATCGCCCGCGGCCTCGCCTACGCGCCCTACGCCGACCTGCTCTGGGTCGAGTCGAGCGAGCCGGACCTCGAGCTCGCGCGGCGCTTCGCCGAACGCGTGCACGCCGAGCACCCCGGCAAGCGCCTCGCCTACAACTGCTCCCCCAGCTTCAACTGGCGCCGTCACCTCGACGACGAGACCATCGCGCGGTTCCAGCGCGAGCTCTCCGCGATGGGCTACGCCTTCCAGTTCATCACCCTCGCCGGCTTCCACTCGCTCAACCACGGCATGTACGAGCTGGCCCGCGGCTACCGCGACCGCCAGATGTCGGCCTACGTCGAGCTGCAGGAGGCCGAGTTCGCCTCCGAGGCGCACGGCTACACGGCGACGAAGCACCAGGCGGAGGTGGGCACCGGCTACTTCGACCGGATCGCCACCGCGCTCAACCCCTCGTCCGCGACCCTCGCCCTCGTGGGGTCGACCGAGTCCGCGCAGTTCCACTGAGCGTCCGCGCGTTCATTCCGAGATCCGCAGAGGAGGCATCATGAACACCCCGACCGCGACCCTGTCCCCCGCCCGCATCGACGTGCTCGGCGGCGAGGAGGCGCGATTCGACGAGATCCTCACGCCCGAGGCGCTCGACTTCCTCACCGAGCTGCACGACATCTTCGAGCCGCGGCGACGCGACCGCCTCGAGGGCAACCGCGCGCAGCGGCATGCGATCGAGCGCGGCCAGGACCCGGACTTCAAGCCGGAGACGGCGGCCATCCGCGCCGACCGCACCTGGCGCGTCGCCGGCGCCGGCCCCGGTCTCGTCGACCGCCGCGTCGAGATCACGGGGCCGACCGACCGGAAGATGGCGATCAACGCCCTCAACTCCGGGGCGAACGTCTGGCTCGCCGACCACGAGGACGCGACCTCGCCGACCTGGCACAACGTGATCGCCGGGCAGGTGAACCTGCACGACGCGATCCGCGGCCGGCTGTCCTTCACGAGTCCCGATGGCAAGGAGTACCGCGTGCAGGACGGTCCGACGCCGACGATCGTGTTCCGCCCCCGCGGCCTGCACCTCACGGAGCGGCACCTGCGCTGGATCGACGCCGAGGGCTCCCCCGCCGCCGCGTCGGCGAGCCTCGTGGACGCCGGGCTGTACGCGTTCCACAACGCGCGCGCCCTCGTCGACGCGGGCCGCGGCCCCTACTTCTACCTTCCGAAGATGGAGAGCCGGCTCGACGCGCGATGGTGGGACGACGTGTTCTCCTGGATGGAGCGCCGGCTCGGCCTCGACCATGGCACGATCCGCGCGACCGTGCTCATCGAGACGCTGCCGGCCGCCTTCGAGATGGAGGAGATCCTCTACGAGCTCCGCGAGCACTGCGCGGGGCTGAACGCGGGACGCTGGGACTACGTGTTCTCGATCATCAAGCACTTCCGCACCCGCGGCCGCCAGTGGCTGCTCCCGGACCGCGGCAGCGTCACGATGACGGTCCCGTTCATGCGCGCCTACACGGATCTGCTCGTGCAGACCTGCCACGCCCGCGGCGCATATGCCATGGGCGGCATGAGCGCGTTCATCCCGAACAAGGCGGACCAGGAGGCGACCTCGCGAGCGCTGGAGCGGATCGCGGACGACAAGCGGCGCGAGGCGCATGCGGGCTTCGACGGCACCTGGGTCGCGCACCCGGGGCTCATCGAGACGGCGCGCACCGAGTTCGACACGGTGCTGCAGGGCCGACCGCATCAGCTCGACCGGCAGCGCGACGACGTCTCGGTGACGGCCGCGGACCTCCTCGACTTCACGATCGACGGCGGCAGGGTCACGGCGCACGGCATCCAGCAGAACGTGTCCGTCGCGCTGCGCTACCTCGACGCCTGGCTCCGCGGCACCGGCGCCGCGGCGATCGACGGGCTCATGGAGGACGCCGCGACGGCGGAGATCAGCCGCTCGCAGCTCTGGCACTGGATCCACCAGGGCGCCCTCGCCGACGACCGCATGCCGGTGACGCGCGAACGCGTCGAATGGGTCATCGACGCGGAGCTCGCCGCGCTGCCCCGATCGGCGGATGACCGTCTCGACGACGCGGCCGAACTGCTCCGCGCCTGCGCCCTCGGCGAGGACTTCCCGCCGTTCCTCACGGTCCCGGCCTACGCCCGCTACCTCTGCGACGACGGCCGCTGAGCCGAGGAGCACGGACGACCGGTGGACGCGGACCCGCTCCGCGTCCACCGGTTCGCCCGCCGGCGCCGGGGACCCCCCGTCCGCGACGCCGGACCCGCCGCTGCTCAGTGCAGGGTCTGGGCCTTGTCGAAGTACTCGTCACCAGTGGTGGCCAACGAGACCGCGAGATCGATGTCGTTATGCGTCAGCAGCCACTCGGCCCAGAACGCATACCCCGAGTCCGTCGACGGCAACACCCGGTTCAGGATCTGCGCATACAGATCCCCCACCCGCAGCCGCCGCTTCTCGATCGAGTCGTAGAAGAACGACGCGACCTGCAGCCGGT
>JAGIAU010000044.1 GCA_017744755.1 Microbacteriaceae bacterium | reverse complement strand
CGCCCGCGTCGCGGCGCTCGCCTCAGTGCTCGGCGCGGAGGGTGCGCGCGGCGGCTTCGTCGCCACGCTCTCCGGCGGCGGCGCGGGCCTCACCGCGGACCTCGCCGCGCGGCACGGCGTGCCGCTCGCGGCGCCGTCGCCGGCCACCGCGGACCGGCTGCGCACGGCGCTGCCCGACGGGGCCTACATCGGCAACCCGCTCGACATCAACACGGGCGACGCCGCCGCCGTCTACGCGGCGCTCGGGGACGATCCAGCCGTCCGGTACCTCATCGAGCCGTGGCAGCTGCCCTGGCCGACCGAGAGTCCCGAGTACCACTGGCAGCGCGCCGGCATGGAGCGGCTGAGGGCCATGTCGCAGACGACAGGGCTCCCCGTGCTCATCGCGAGCGTCGCGCACCAGCCGGTCTCCGACTGGATGCGCGAGCTCGCCGCCGACGGCGACGTCTGGGTGAGCCCCTCGCTCGAGCTCACCCTCGCGGCGCTCGGTCGCCTCGCCCTGCCTGCGCGCTCCGACGGCGACCTCCCGGGCGCGTCCGCGTCGGGAGGCTCGAGCACGACCGCGAAGGGCATCGTCGCCGAGGCGCCGGCGCGTCGGCTCCTCGAGGCGGCGGGTGTGCCCGTCGTGCGCGGTGCCGAGGTCGCCGACGAGCAGTCGGCCCAGTCGCTCGCGGCGTCCCTGGAGGGGCCGTTCGCGGTGAAGCTCTCGCTCGCGGCCGTCGCGCACAAGGAGCGCGTCGGCGGCGTGCTGCTCGGCGTCCCGGCCTCCGGCGTCGCCGACGCGTGCACGACGATCCGGGCGAACGCGATCGCCGCGGGCGTCACCGACGGCTCCGACGTCCGGTTCCTCGTGACCGAGATGGTCTCCGGCCCGGAGCTCCTCGTCGGGGTCGTGCGCGACCCGCTCGCGGGGCCGAGCGTCACGGTCGCCGTCGGCGGCTGGGCCGCCGAGGCCGGCGCCGTCTTCGGCACGGTGCCGCTGCCCGCCGCCCGCGCGACGATCGACAGCCGGATCGCCGAATGGGGACTCGTCCGGCTCGTCGGCGCCGAGCGCGCCGAATCGCTCGCCGCGTTCCTCGTGGCGCTCGGCGAGGCCGCCACGGGCGACCTCGCCGAGTACCGCGAGATCGAGCTGAACCCGGTGATGCTCGCGCGACGCGGCGCGACCGTCGTCGATGCGCTGCTGATCCGCTGAACGGGGCGCTCCGCTCGGCAGTCAGCGCGGATATGCGTTCTAGGCGTATCGCGCTGAACTAGTCGACGATGCTGACCTCTGCGATGCCGGCGAGCACGCGCGGCCCGTCGACCTGATCGAGCCACAGCTCGACGGTCGCCACGCCGTCCTCGATCGCGAGCACCCGACCGGCCGCGTCGAGCACGTCGCCGGCGACGACGTTCCCGAGGAAGCGGCACTGGAACCTCCGGATCCGCGCCGGATCGCCGATCACCGCGATGAGCGCGTCGATCGGGTACGCCATGTTCAGCGTGCCCTGGTTGATCGGGCGCGGCCCCATGCCGAGCGCGGCGGTGTGCTCCGGATCGAAGTGGATGGGGTTCGGATCCGCCATGATGAGCGAGAACAGCTTCATCTCCGGCAGGCCGGCCTCCACGCGCAGCGCCGGGATCTCCTGGCCGACCGCGAGCGCGCTCATGCGGCGCTCCTGCGAGGGAAGACGAAGGTCTGCTCGGACACGGCGGCGACCTCGCCGCCCGGGTCCACGAGCTCGAGCCGGAAGGTCATGAGGTCCATCAGGCCGGCGCGCTTGCCCGTCCGGCGCACCAGGTCCGTCACGCCGCCCCGCACGACGTACTCGACCTCCGCCTGGAGCGGCGCGTGCTGCTCCATGACGGTCTCGCCGAACACCGTGCCGTCGTGCGCGCCCGCCTCCGCCAGGGCGGTCAGCTCGTCGATCGTGACGCCCATCCCGCGCAGCGCCCCGAGCAGGATCCACACGGGGTGCAGGATCCGGCCGGCGATCGGCGGCGAGTGCATCGCGTCGTGGGAGAGCCAACGCTCGTACTCCGCGACGCGGAACACCCCTCCGGGGAACCTGTGCCCGACCGCCCGCTCCCGCAGCGCGTCGATGTCCGGGACGCTCATCGTGCCTCCTCTGCATACCTGCCGGTCTCGAAGCCCTCGCGGAGCGCGAACTTCTGGATCTTCCCCGAGGGCGTCAGCGGGAACTCCTCGAGGAAGAACCAGCGCGACGGCACCTTGTAGCCCGTGACCTCGAGGCGCAGCTCCGCCGAGAGGGCGGCCGCCGTGCGAGCCGGATCGGCCCGCCGGACGAACGCGGCGACCACCTCGCCGTAGTAGTCGTCCGGCAGGCCGATCACCGCGGCGTCGAGCACGCCGTCGAGCTTCACGAGATGGTCCTCGATCTCGCGCGGATAGACGTTCTCCCCGCCGCGGATGATCATCTCCTTGGCCCGCCCGGCCATCGAGACCACGCCGCGCTCGTCCATGGTGCCGAGATCGCCGGTGCGCAGCCAGCCGTCCTCGCGGAACGCGGCGGCGGTCGCCCCCGCATCGCGCCAGTAGCCGGCGAAGGTGTGCCTCCCGCGCGTCTCGATCTCGCCGATCCCGCCGATCGCGAGCACCCTCCCGGTCACGGGGTCGGCGACGCGCATCTCGACGCCGGGCAGCGGGCGGCCGATCGTGTTGATGAGATCGTGGTCGTCGTCGCCGGCGCTCGTCGCCGAGACCATGGGGGCCTCCGTGAGGCCGTAGCCGACGATCGGCACGATCCCCTGGTCGCGCACCTGCCGGGCGAGCTCGGGCGGGATGGGCGCCCCGCCGAGCATGATCGAGTGCAGGCTCGAGGTGTCCGACCCCTCCCAGGCGGGATCCCGCAGCATCGCCCACATCAGGGTCGGCACGATGTTCAGCGTCGAGACGCGCTCCTCCGCGATGAGCCGCACGGCGAGAGCGGCGTCGAAGCCGCGCATCGTGACGAGCGCGCCGCGCAGGCTCACGGTGCCGACCGCCGCGACGGCGCAGCTCGCGAGGTGGAACATGGGGAGCACGGCGAGCCACACGGTGCGGTCCGCGGACTCGCCCGCGATGTTCGCGACGCCCTCGGTCACGTTGTCGGTGAGCGCGGCGTGCGCGAGCAGCGCGCCCTTCGGCAGCCCCGTGGTCCCCGAGGTGTAGAGGATCTGTGCGGGCGCGGCCGGGTCGACGACCGGCAGCCCGGCGGCCGGGTCGCCGTCGGCGAGGAAGTCCTCCCAGTGCTCGAGGTCCACGACCGTGTGCAGCCCGGCGACCTCGTCGGAGAGGGCGCGCGCCTCGGCGAGCAGCGGATGGCTGCGGAACTCGCCCACGGTGAAGCACCCCGACACCTCGGCGTGCTCGAACGCGTACCGCGCCTCGGCCCGCCGGAACGCGGGGTTGACGGTCACCACGACGAGGCCCGCGAGCGCGGCGCCGTACTGGGCGATCTGGTACTCGGGGATGTTCGGCGCCCAGATGGCGACGCGGTCGCCCGGTGCGAAGCGGCGCAGCATCGCCCTGGCCGCCGCCTCCGCGTCGCGGAGCAGCTCGGCGTAGGTCCAGCGCCGACGGTCGGACTCGGCGACGCCTTCGACGAGCGCCACGCGATCCGGCACCTCGCCGGCGACGCGGCGCAGCAGCTCGCCGATCGTCTCGCCCCGGGCGGCGGCCGGGCGGCCCTTCGCGATCGAGTCGTTCATGCGTCGCAACCTTGGAACTGCATGTTCGAATTATCCATCATTTTCGAAACCTTCGCGCTCCGATCAGCCGCCCAGGCCCACATAGCGCGCATCCCCGGCGCCGAGCGAGGCCGCGAGCTCCCGCTTGAGGATCTTCCCGCTCTCCGTCATCGGCCACTCGCGCACCAGGCGGACCTCCCGCGGCACCTTGAAGCTCGCCATCCGCGCGGCGCAGTGCGCGATGACGCCGTCCGGGTCGAACGGACGACCGGGATGCAACGACACGAACGCCACCGGCACCTGGCCGAGGCGCTCGTCCGGCCGGCCCACCACCGCGACCTCCGCGATGCCGTCGAACGTCCGGATCACCCGCTCCACCTCCGCGGCGGAGACGTTCTCCCCGCCCGGCTTGATCATGTCCTTCATCCGGTCGACGAAGAAGAGGTTCCCGTCGGCATCCAGCCGTCCGATGTCGCCGGTGTGGAACCAGCCGTCCGGATCGATCGCCTCTGCGGTCGCCGCCTCGTTCCGGTAGTAGCCGATCATGACCGACCAGCCGCGGATCACGATCTCCCCCGTGACGTCGGCGGTCGTGGCGACCTCGCCGCCCGGCTCGGCCTGGATGCCGACCTCGACGCCCGGGATCGCCCTCCCGCAGGAGTGCAGCCAGACCGCCTCGGGGTCGTCGAGCGCGTTGATCGTCGTCGTGCCCGCCGTCTCGGTGAGCCCGTAGATCGTCGTCATGACCGGCACGCCCATCTCGCGGCTGATCACGCGGCGCAGCTCCGGCGTGCCGCCGGACCACGCCTTCTCGAGCGAGGCGAAGTGCTCGGGACGGTAGTCGGGATGGGCGATCTCCATCGCGTACATGGCGGCCTGCCCGGTGCGCACCGTGCAGCGGTGCTTCGGGATGAGCCGGAACACGGCCTCCGGCGAGTACCGCTCCGGCACGATCATGGTCGGCCCGGCGCCGAGCGCCATGAGCGTCGTCGCCACCGATCCCCCGACGTGGTACATCGGCTGCGTCGAGAAGTAGACGTCGTCCTCCGTCACCCGCATCCGCTCCGCGAGATACCAGGTCGCGCCCAGCGTCGCGCGGCTGTGCAGCAGCGCCCCCTTGGGGAACGCGCTCGTGCCGGAGGTGAACTGGAGGAGGACCGGATCGTCCGCACGGCCGACGAGCGGCGCCGGCGCGGCTGCGGCGCCGAGCGCGAGCAGCTCCGCGAAGGAGCGGCGGCCGGCCGGCCCCGGCGATGCGGCCGGCTCGAGGCCGACCCGGGGACCGTCGATCGTGACGAGCTCCGCCGCCCGGCCGTCCAGCGCCTCGGAGACCAGCTGGAGGTAGTCCGTGCGGTGGTAGCGCTCGACGAGCACGACCGCCTTCGGCTCGGCGAGTCCCAGCACGAAGCCGAGCTCGTCCAGCCGGTAGCGCGTGTTCACCGGGACGACGATGGCGCCGAGATGGCTGCAGGCGGTCTGCAGGATCGGCCAGACGGCGCCGCCCGGGGCGAGCACGGCGACCCGGTCGCCCTTCTCGACGCCGAGCGCCGCGAGCCCGGCCGCCGCGAGGCACGAGGCGTCATGCCATTCGGCGAAGCTCAGCCCCTGATGCCAGTCATCGCCCTCGAAATGGAACGCGATCCGGTCGGCGCGCCGTTCCCGCGCCTCCTCGAGCGCCTGCGCCCACGAGCGCTCCAGGATCGGGGCGAGCGCGATGCCGGACATGTCGGACCCCCATCCGCGGCGCGCCGGATCGGGCACGGCCTCGGCGCCGTGCGATCCCAGTCCCGCTGAGGCCGCCGCATCGTCCACCATCCTCCTCCGTCCTCCGGCCACGACGACGCTCAGGCGCCGCCCTCCAGGTAGGCGCGGACGACGTCGTCGAACGACGTCTCCGGGCCGAGCCCCAGCGCTCGTGCGCGGTCGGTCCGGAATCGCGCCGGCCAGCTGCCGACGATCGCCTCGACGGCGGGATCGCGCTCCCAGCGGATGCGCGCGCTCGTCCCATCGCCGGCGACGCGGTCGAGCGCGGCCGCCATCTCGCGCGGGCTCGTCGTGAGCGCGGGGAGGTTCATGGCGGTGCGGCTCCCCCACTCCTCGCCGGCGGTCGCCGCGGCGATGATGCCGTCGACGGTGCGGCGGGGCGAGGAGAGCGCGATCGGCAGATCGGGGTCGACGGGGCAGGTCGATTCGGCGCCGGCGATCGGCTCGCGGATGATCCCGGAGACGAAGCTCGACGCGGCCGCGTTCGGGGCGCCGGGGCGGACCGCGACGGTCATGAGGCGCACCGTCCGGCCGCGCACGAAGCCCTTGCGGGTGTAGTCGGCGACGAGCTGCTCGCCGATGAACTTCTGGATCCCGTAGCTCGACTGCGGCCGCGGCAGCGTGTCGTCGTCGATGACGGGCGGGGTCGGGGACCACGGATCGGCCCCGAACACCGCGAGGGAGCTGGAGAAGACGAGGGTCGGGACGGTGCCCCAGGCGCGGGCGCGTTCCAGGACGGCGCGCGTCGCATCGAGGTTCACCTGCATCCCGAGGTCGAAGTCCCGCTCGGCCGCGCCGCTGACGACGGCCGCGAGGTGCACGACGAGGTCGGCCGGGACGAGCGCCGGGACGGTCTCGGCGAGGTCGCCGACGACCGTCTCGACGCGCGGGTCCCCCGCCAGATCGGGGCGCGGCGGGACGAGGTCGACGACGGCCACCCGATCGGCGCCGTCCTCCAGCAGCCGCCTGACGACGCGGTCGCCGAGGAACCCGGCCCCTCCGGTGACGATCGCCCTCATGGCGCCTCCTCGCGCGGTCGAGATCTGTATATTCGCATGTTATCAATACATTCGAATATGCAATGGTTCGCGGAGATATTCCCCGGTAAGCGAAAGCCGAATGCTAGCCTTGCGGGATGAAGAGCAGCCCCGCGAAGGACACGATGGCGATCGCAGTGCGGGACAAGATGCGCGCCGACATCCTGGGCGCCAGGCTCAAGCCAGGGCAGCGCCTCATGTTCGCCGAGCTGAGCGAGCGCTACGGCGTGAGCGTCGGCGTGACCCGCGAGGCCCTCACCTGGCTCTCGAGCCAGGGGCTCGTCAAGGCGACGGCGCATCAGGGATACATGGTGACCCCGCTCACGATGGCCGAGCTCGACGCGCTGACCGAGGCCAGGCTGCTCATCGAGTCGGAGGTGCTGAAGCTCTCGATCCGCAACGGCGACACCGAGTGGGAGGGGCTCATCATCGCCGCCCACCACGTGCTGAGCCGCACGCCCTCCTCCGCGGAGGGCTCGGACCCGAACGACGACGCCGCACAGGACGCCTGGGCCGAGGCGCATGCCGCGTACCACGAGGCCCTGCTCTCCGCCTGCGGGAACCCGCGCTTGATGCAGATCGTTCGCACCCTCTCCGAGGAGGCCGCCCTCTACCGCCGGTGGTCGATCTCGCTCGGGCACATCAACCATCAGGCCGCCGCCGAGCACCGCGCCCTGCTCGAGCACTGCCTCGCCCGTGAGCCGGAGGAGGCCGCCGAGGCGCTGCGCCAGCACGTCTCGCACACCCGGCAGATGCTCATGGAGTACATCACCGAGGCACAATGATTCGAAGATGATTTGACTTTTCGAATATCTCCGGACACACTGACTCCGTCCCACGCACCTTGGCGAAGGAGTCGATCGTGCCAGCTTCCGACGTCCGTGCGGCCGTCCGCGAACGGGTCGCCGGTCGGATCCTCGCCGTGCTCGACGACGACCCGACCGGCTCGCAGTCCGTCCACGACGTGCAGATCGTCACGACCTTCGACGAGGCCGAGTACGCGGCCGCGCTCGCCGAGCCGACCGCCGCGCTCTTCGTCCTGACGAACACGCGCGGCCTTTCCGAGACGGCGGCCGTCGACGTGAACCGGCAGGTGGCCGAGCAGCTCCTGCGCGTCGGCGAGCGGACCGGCCGCGAGGTGGACTTCGTCAGCCGCTCCGACTCCACGCTGCGCGGGCACGTGCTCCCCGAGCTGCGCGCGCTCGACGAGACGCGACGGACCGTCCTCGGCCGCGGTTTCGACGCGTTCCTCCTCGCCCCCGCATTCTTCGAGGCCGGGCGCACGACCGTCGGCGACGTCCACCGCGTCCGGATCGGCGACGCGGACGTCCCGGCCGGCGAGACCGAGTACGCGCGGGACCGCACCTTCGGCTACGCCTCCTCCGACCTCAAGGCGTTCCTCGAGGAGAAGTCGGACGGCGCCATCCGCGCGGCCGACGTCGTCTCCCTCTCGCTGGAGGACATCCGCGACGGCGGTCCGGAGCGGGTGGGCGTGATCCTCTCGGCGCTGCGCGGCGGCGTCCACGTCGTCGTCAACGCCGAGCGCGAGGAGGACTACGACATCGTCGCCCTCGGCGTGGCGATCGCCCGCGAGGCCGGCGTCGCGATCGTCGCGCGCTGCGGCCCGTCATTCGTCCGGGCCCTCGCGGGCCTCGAGCCCCAGGAGCCGCTCGGCCCCGAGGAGATCTGGCCTCACGGCCGTCGGACGGGACACGGCCTCATCGCCGTCGGGTCCCACGTCAGCGGCACGAGCCTGCAGGTCGCCAGACTGCGCGAGCGCACCGGCATCGCCGAGCTCGAGCTCGAGGTCGGCCGGGTGCTCGCCTCCGACGCGGAGCGCGACGCGCATGTCGCCGAGCTCGGCGCGCGCGCGGTCGCCGCCCTCGCCGGATCCGACGTGCTCGTGTACACCAGCCGCGAACTCGTCGCCGGCGCGGACGGCCGCTCGAGCCTCGACATCGCCCGCCGCGTGTCCGACGCGCTCACCGAGGTCGCGCGGCTCGCCGTCGCGGCCAGGCCGGCGTGGGTCGTCGCGAAGGGCGGCATCACCTCGCACGAGGTGGCCGCGCGCAGCTGCGGGATCCGGCGCGCCGAGGTGGTCGGCCAGCTCGGCCGCGGCATCATCTCGCTCTTCCGGCCGCTCGCCGCCCGCGAGGAGGCGATCGGGATGCCCTACGTCGTCTTCGCTGGCAACGTCGGCGGACCCGACTCGCTCGCCGACGTCGTCGAACTGCTCGACGCGCCGGCCGGCTGAGCGCGGGACCGCGGCGCCCACCATGCTCCCGTCGATAGGCTGGACGTCCGACTCCGGGGGTGCACCGAATGACCGACTCGCCGAAGCGCCTCGCTCCTGGCGACCGCGCGCCCGCGTTCACGCTGCTCGACCAGGACGGCGGGACCGTCCGACTCGCCGACTTCAAGGGACAGCGGGTCGTGGTCTACTTCTACCCCGCCGCGATGACGCCGGCGTGCGCCGACCAGGCCTGCGACTTCCGTGACAGCCTGCAGTCGCTCGCCGCGAGCGGCATCGCGGTCGTCGGCATCTCGCCGGACGAGCCGGAGCGCCTCGCGCGATTCCGCGAGCGCGACTCGCTGAACTTCCCGCTGCTCTCCGACGAGCGGCACCGTGCGATGCGCGCCTACGGCACGTGGGGGCCGAAGCTCAACTACGGGCGCGTCTACGAGGGCGTCATCCGGTCGACGTTCGTCGTCGACGCGAAAGGCCGCATCGAGCACGCGCTCTACAACGTCAAGGCGACGGGCCACGTCGCCCGGCTGCGGAAGCTGCTCGGGGTCTAGCCGCGGCCCTCGGCCGCGTCCCGGTCCCGCCGCTCCTGGTCGCGCGCCGCGAAGATCGCCGTGACCGGCCTCGTGAAGAGCAGCCAGATGCCGGCGACGGCGGGCAGGAGGAGCAGCCAGCCCGTCCAGCTCGGTCCGAGCAGTCCTTGGAACGCGCCGATCGACACGGCGACCTGCAGCAGCTGCCATAGCAGCACCCCGCCGCGGATGCGGACCCAGCGGCGGACGAGGCCGAAGCCGAGCACCGCGACCCCCGCTGCGAAGAGAGCGGTGGTCACCGTCAGGGCGATCGCGGAGCGCGCATCTTGTGCATCCGCACTGAACAGCTCGACGAGGAGGTAGACCGTCGCGAGCGCCAGAACCGCGGCCTCCACGAAGACCAGCCAGACGAGGGCGGTGAGCTGGGGCGGCGAGGGTTCACCCATAGCGGACACTCAGGCTCTCCCGTTCACCGAGAAAATGATTGATTTTCGTCACCCACCGTGCGATTCTAGATGACGTTGATTTCCGGCTCCCGATGGTGCGAGCGGTTCACGAGAAGTCTTCCGGCACACGGCGTTCGCCGTCGACAGGCATGTCCTGAGGGGCCGCCGGAGACGAGCACTGCAAGCACCGCTGAAATGGAGTACCACCCCGATGGATTGGCGCGACAAGGCCGCCTGCCTCACCGCAGACCCGGAGCTCTTCTTCCCGATCGGGAACACCGGTCCCGCGGTCGACCAGATCGAGAAGGCCAAGGCCGTGTGCGCGACCTGCCCCGTCACCGAGATGTGCCTCCAGTACGCGCTCGACACCTCCCAGGACTCGGGCGTCTGGGGCGGGCTCTCCGAGGACGAGCGCCGCGCGCTGAAGCGCCGTGCCGCCCGCGCGCGCCGCGCCAGCTGAGATCTCGAAGCACCGGCTTCGCCGGCGCCCGACCCGCGCTCAGACCGCGGTCCCCCGCCGCAGCCAGGTCAGCGGCACCTCGATCGTGACCTCGGTGCCGCTCCCCGTGAGCGTGTGCCAGTCGATCGACCCCGACAGCTCGCCCTGGATGAGCGTTCGCACGATCTGCGTGCCGAGGCCCGATCCGACCTTGCCCTCCGGCAGGCCGGCGCCGTTGTCGTGCACCTCGACCGTGAGCCGGTCGTCCGTGCGCGCCGCCGTGATGGTGACCTCCCCGTCCGTGCGCCCGACGAGCCCGTGCTCGACGGAGTTCGTGACGAGCTCGGTGAGGGCGAGCGCGAGCGGCGTCGCATACTCGCTCGGCAGCTCGCCGAACGATCCCTTCAGCTTCGGCTGCACCCGCGTCGTGTGACTCGACGCGACCTCGGCGACGAGCATGAGGACCCGCTCGAACACGACGTCGAAGTCGACGTTCTGACTGAGCCCCTCCGACAGCGTGTCGTGCACGACGGCGATCGCCGAGACGCGGCGCATGGCCTGCTGAAGCGCGTCGCGCGCCTCGTCGGAGTGCGTTCGGCGCGCCTGGATGCGCAGCAGCGACGCGACGGTCTGCAGGTTGTTCTTGACGCGGTGGTGGATCTCGCGGATGGTCGCGTCCTTGGTGAGGAGCTCGCGCTCCTGGCGGCGCACCTCGGTGACGTCGCGGACGAGGAGGATCGCGCCGGTGCGCTCGCCGCCCTTGCGCACGGGGATGGCGCGGAGCGCGACGACGCCGCCGCGGGCCTCGACGTCGGCGCGCCAGGGCGCCCGGCCCGTGAGGACGAGCGGCAGCGACTCGTCGACGACGGCGCGACTGCCGATCAGCTCGGTCGTCGACTCGGGCAGGGACTCCCCCTCGAGCTCGCCCTCGAAGCCGAGGCGGTTGAACGCGCTCAGGGCGTTCGGGCTGGCGAACGTGACGACGCCGTCCGCGTCGATCCGGATGAGGCCGTCCGACGCGCGCGGGGCGAAGCGCCGCGGCACGCTCGGCGCGTCCATGTCGGGGAACGCGCCGTCGGCGATCATGGCGAAGAGTTCGTTCGCCGACTGGTTGAAGGTCAGCTCCTGCCGGCTCGGCGTGCGGATGTCGACGAGGTTGGAGTGCCTCGTGATGACGGCGATCGGCCTGGAGGCCGATGCGGCGCCGCCGCGGCGCACCGGCACGGCGCGGACGTGGGTCGCGGAGTCCTCCGACCAGTCGCGTGTGTCGGAGTCGACGATGCGGCCGAGCTCGTACGCCTCTCGCACCTGGCCGAGCAGGTTCGCGGGGATGCGCTGCCCCACGATGTCGCGGAAGAACAGGGTCGCGGCGCTTCCCGGCCGGGTCAGCGCGGTCGCGACGAACGAGTCGTCGTTCGTCGGCGCCCACATGACGATGTCGGCGAACGAGAGGTCCGCGAGGAGCTGCGTGTCGGCACGGATGAGGTGGAGCCACTCGATGTCCGCCGGGGACGCGTGGCCGTTCGTCTCGATCAGATCGCTCAGGGTCGACACCGGTCCAGGCTAGGCGACGATCCACCCTCCCCCGGTGCCGGACGGCCTGAACTTATCCACAATCTGGAAAAAACGTTGGCCTCCGAGCGGTCGCGCATGGTTGCATCGCCTCACTCGAAGCGGAGCGATCCAGGGGGCGGGTATGACTCAACGTGCTGTTCGGCGTCTCGATGACGACGACGAGGCGGACGCGCCGGGGCGGCGGCCTCGGACCGCGCGACGAGGACGCGCCAGCGCCGCCGCGGACATCGAGGAGATGTTCGAGCGGCAGCGGACGCCGGCGAGCGCCCTCCCGGACCCGAGCCCGCTCGTGCTCAACCTCGCGCGTTGCGCCGTCGAGGTCATGGCCGGCGTCCGCGATGCGGAGCAGATCGCTCGCTGGCTCGAGCCGGACGTGCACGCGCATCTGCAGCAGCGCGCGGTGCTGTCGGCGCGGAAGCGGCAGGCGACGGGCCGCCGCCCGATCGCGCCGACCATCTCGCTGGGCTCCTGTCGCATCGACCACCCCGCGGCGGATGCCGTGGAGGCCTGCGTCGTCGTGCACACGACCGGGCGCTCGCGCTCCGTCGTCATCCGGCTCGCCGGGATCGACGGGCGCTGGCGCGCCACCGCGCTCGAGGTGCTCGGCGGCGGCTGGTGAGCCTCCGGCCGACGAGCCCGGCCGTGCCGGATTCCGGCGAGGCGCGTCCTACTGCTTGCCGCGCTCGGCCGCGCGCCGCTGCGTACGGTTGACGGGGGCGGCCTGCTCGCCGGCATCGGCGCGCTGGCCGAACGCGCCGCGACCCGCCGCGGGCTGCTGCGCGGCCGGCTGGACGGTCTGCACCGGGGCCTGCTGGGC
>JAGIAU010000043.1 GCA_017744755.1 Microbacteriaceae bacterium | reverse complement strand
GGCCATCGCCTCGAGGTTGACGATCCCGAGCGGCTCGTAGACCGACGGGCAGACGAAAGCCGTCGCGGCGGTGAGGATCGCGGAGAGCTGCTCGGTCGGCAGGTGCTCCTCGATCCAGACGACGCCGGTCCGCTCCTCGCGGAGCGCGGCGATGCCGGCCTGCACCTCGGCCAGGATCTCGGGCGTGTCGGCCGCGCCGGCGCAGAGCACGAGCTGCACATCGGCCGGCAGCCGACGCGCTGCGCGGAGCAGATACGGCAGGCCCTTCTGACGGGTGATGCGCCCGACGAAGACGATGGTCGGCCGATCCGGGTCGATCCCGAGCGCGTCGAGGAGCGCGGGATCATGCCGCGGCCGCCAGGTCTCGAGGTCGATGCCGTTGCGGATCGTGTGGACGCGCTCGGACCCGACCCGGGGATACGAGCGGAGGATGTCCCGACGCATCCCGTCGCTCACGGCGATCACGGCGTCGGCCGATTCGACGGCATCGCGTTCGATCCAGGAGGAGATCCGGTACCCGCCGCCGAGCTGCTCGGCCTTCCACGGCCGCAGCGGCTCGAGGCTGTGGGCCGTCATGACGTGCGGGATGCCGTGGAGGAGCTGCGCGGCGCGGCCCGCGAAGTTCGCGTACCAGGTGTGCGAGTGCACGAGGTCGGCGCCCTCGATCGCCGGGACCATCGTGAGGTCCACCCCGAGCGTCTGCAGGGCGGCGTTCGCGCCGCCCAGCTCCGCAGGCACCGGGTAGGCGCGGGTGTCCGCCTCGGAGCGCTCCGCGCCGAAGGCGTGAACGCGCACCTCGAGCGCCCTGCGAAGCGCCCGGACGAGCTCCGCGACGTGCACCCCCGCGCCGCCGTAGATCTCCGGCGGGTATTCCTTCGTCAGGAGGTCGACACGCATGCCTCGAGGTTAGCCGCGCCGACTATGGTGAGTCTCATGGTGCGGCGGAAGGTCTTCGGCATCGTCCTGGCGGGCGGCGAGGGCAAGCGACTCATGCCTCTGACGGAGGACCGGGCGAAGCCGGCCGTGCCCTTCGGCGGGGACTACCGGCTCATCGACTTCGCCATCTCGAACCTCATCAACTCGGGCCTGCGCCAGATCGTCGTGCTGACCCAGTACAAGTCGCACAGCCTCGACCGGCACATCTCCCAGACGTGGCGCATGTCCAGCCTGCTCGGCACCTACGTCACCTCGGTCCCGGCGCAGCAGCGCCGCGGCAAGCACTGGTTCATGGGCTCGGCCGACGCGATCTACCAGAGCCTCAACCTCGTCAACGACGAGAAGCCGGACATCATCGTCGTCGTCGGCGCCGACCACGTGTACCGGATGGACTTCTCCCAGATGATCGACGCGCACGTCGAGTCGGGACTCCCCTGCACGGTCGCGGGCATCCGGCAGCCGATCGCCCTCGCGAACCAGTTCGGCGTCATCGAGCAGGAGCCGGGCTCGGTGCGCATCGCGCGCTTCCTGGAGAAGCCGCGCGACCCGGTCGGCCTCGCGGACTCCCCCGGCGAGGTGCTCGCGAGCATGGGCAACTACGTCTTCGACGCCGAGGCGCTCGTCGAGGCGGTGTCGCGCGACGCGGACCGGGAGGGCACCGCGCACGACATGGGCGGCGACATCGTCCCCGACTTCGTGAGCCGCGGCGAGGCGGGCGTGTACGACTTCATCCGGAACGTCGTGCCCGGCTCGACCGATCGCGACCGGTCCTACTGGCGCGACGTCGGCACGATCGAGTCGTTCTTCGACGCGCACCAGGACCTCATCGCGCCGCTGCCGATCTTCAACCTGTACAACCGCGAGTGGCCGATCCACAGCCAGCAGGTGAACCAGCCGCCGGCGAAGTTCATCCGCGATGCGAAGGGGAACGCGGGCCTCGTGACCGACTCGATCGTCTCGCTCGGCGTCGTCATCTCGGGCGCGACCGTGACCCGGACGGTGCTCGGCCCCTCCGTCGTCGTCGACTCCGGCGCCGTGGTCGAGGACGCCGTCATCTTCGAGCGGGCCGCCGTCGGCGCGGGCGCGACGGTGCGCCGCGCCATCATCGACAAGGACGTGCGGATCGAGCCGGGTGCCCAGATCGGCGTCGACCACGTCGCGGACCGCTCGCGCGGGTTCACGGTCACCGACGCCGGGATCACCGTCGTCGGCAAGGGCGAGGTCGTCCGCTAGCTCCATGGCCCGCTTCCTCGTCGTCCTCGACGTCGACTCGACGCTGATCGAGGACGAGGTCATCGAACTCATCGCCGCTCGCGCCGGCGTGCGCGCCGAGGTCGCGGCGGTGACGGAACGCGCGATGCGGGGCGAGCTCGACTTCGCCGAGTCGCTGCGCGCGCGCGTGGCGACGCTCCGCGGCCTGCCCGTCGACGTGCTCGACGGCGTCCGGGCCGAGGTGCGGCTCACCCGCGGCGTCCCGGAGCTCGTCGCGGGCGTGCATGCCGGCGGCGGACTGATCTCCGTCGTCTCGGGCGGGTTCCACGAGGTCCTCGACCCGCTCGCGACGCGGCTGGGGCTCGACGACTGGCGGGCGAACCGGCTCGCCGTCGCGGACGGCCGGCTGACCGGAGAGGTCGACGGCCCCATCGTCGACGCGCGGGCGAAGGCGGAGGCCATGCTCGAATGGGCCGACGCGGAGGGCGTTCCCCCCTCCAGGACCGTCGCCATCGGCGACGGCGCCAACGACCTCATCATGATGGAGCGCGCGGGGCTCTCCATCGCGTTCGATGCGAAGCCGAAGGTGCGCGCCGCCGCCGACCTCGCCCTCGACACTCGCGACCTCGCCGCGGTGCTCGGGGTGCTCGGGCTGCGGTGAGCGGGACGGACGGGGACGGCCCGCCGTGACGCACCGCGAGCTGAAGCGCCCGGTCCCGCTCGTCCTCCCGAGCGGTCGGCTGAACCCGGAGGCGGCCGCCTGGTCGCGGGGCTCGCTCGTCGACGCGTCCGGGGTCGACGGCCGGCGCCAGTGGTGGCGGACGAAGCGCTGGGAGTACTGGGTCGTCGTGACGCCGACGCACATCCTCGCGGTGGACGTCTCGGCGGTCGGCTGGGTCGACTTCCAGCAGGTCTGGCTGCTCGACCGCATGACGGACCAGGCGGTCGACGCGACGGCGACGCTGCCGTTCAGCATCGGCACGCTCCTGCCGAGGACGCTCGGGACCGGGGCCGCGACCCGCGCTCGGTCCCGCAACGTGAAGATCGACGTCGAGCCCGGCGGCTCCCGCACCCGTCTCCGCGCCACCACGCCGAGGCTGTCCGCGAACCTCACGGTGGACCGCTGGCCCGTGCAGGAGGCGCTCGGACTCGTCGTGCCGTGGTCGCCGAAGCGCTTCCACCTGCTCGTGAAGCAGATCGGCCTGCCCGTGCACGGCACCATCACCGTGGACGGCGTGACGCACGACGTGCCCGAGGGTTCGTGGGCCGTGCACGATCACGGCCGCGGGCGCTGGCCGGCGAGCGTGCGGTGGCAGTGGGGCGCGGCGCACGGGGTGCTGCCGGACGGTCGTCGGCTCGACTTCACGATCGGGGGCACCTGGACGGTGGGGACGCCGTCGACCGAGAACGCCGCGTTCCTGGACGGACGCCTGCACAAGCTCCAGGACGAGCTGAGCTGGGAGCACGACGCCTTCGAGCCGCTCGGCCCGATCACCGTGCGCGGGGAGCGCATGGCGGCGACGTTCGCCGTCGAGCACTCGCGCGACGACCGCACGAACCTGACGATCGTGACCGGCCACGTGACCCAGTCGTTCGGGACCTGGTCGGGCTGGATCGAGCTCGATGACGGCTCGCGCGTGGAGTTCAGCGGCTTCGACGGCTTCGTCGAGGACGCCGTCTACCGCTGGTGAGGCCCTCGGTCAGTGCCCCATGCCCAACCCGCCGTCGACGGGGATGACCGCGCCTGAGATGTAGGCCGCATCGTCGCCGGCGAGCCAGACGACGACGTTCGCCACTTCCTCGGCGGTCGCGAAGCGGCCGGCAGGGATCTGCGAGCGGTACTGCGCCTGCGTCTCCTCAGGCAGCTCCGCCGTCATGTCGGTCTCGATGAAGCCGGGGGCGACGACGTTCGCCGTGATGCCGCGCGAGCCGAGCTCGCGGGTGAGCGAGCGCGCGATGCCGACGAGGCCCGACTTCGACGCGGCGTAGTTGATCTGGCCGGCCGAGCCGAGCAGGCCGACGACGCTCGAGATGAGGATGACGCGGCCCCAGCGCGCCTTCAGCATGCCCTTCGCGGCGCGCCTGACGACGCGGAAGGAGCCGCCGAGGTTCGTGTCCACGACCGAGTCGAAGTCCTCCTCGGACATGCGCAGCAGCAGCGTGTCCTTGGTGATGCCCGCGTTGGCGACGACGACCTCGACAGGCCCGAGCGCGTTCTCCACCTCGGAGAACGCGCTGTCGAGACTCGCGGCGTCCGTGACGTCGGCGCGGACGGTCAGCGCGCCCTCGGGACCCTCGCCGCTGCGCGCCGTGACGGCGACCCGGTGCCCGGCGGCGAGGAAGGCCTCCGCGATCGCCCGGCCGATGCCGCGGTTGCCTCCGGTCACAAGTACTACGCGGCTGGTGCTCACCCAGTGAGCGTACCCTGGTGCCATGGGCCGCCCGATGTCGATCACGGCGCTCCCGGTCTCCGCCGACGACGACCGGCGCCGGCGCTTCATCTCGTACACGGTGATGATGTGCATCCGCGTCGCGTGCGTCATCGCGTGCCTGTTCGTGACGGGCTGGTGGCAGCTGCTCTGCCTCCTCGGCGCGGTCGTCCTGCCCTACCTCGCGGTCACCGTCGCGAACGTGGCGCGCACCCGCCAGAGCGAGGAGCCGGAGACGGTCGGCCCGCTGGAGCTGCCGGAATCGTGGCGCGAGTAGTCCTCGCCGGCCCTCGCCGCTGGCTCGGGTACGGGGCGCTCGTCGTCGTCTTCGCGGTCGTCTGCGGGCTGCTGTCCTGGTGGCAGTTCGCGCGCAACGAGGAGGCGGCGGAACGCATCCGCCAGGTCGCGGACAACTGGGACGCGGCGCCCGTGCCGCTCGGCGAGGTGCTCGCCTCGCCGTCCGACCCCTTCGACCCGGCCGACACCTGGACGCCGGTGCGCATGACGGGCGAGTACGACACGGCGAACCAGCTCCTCGTGCGCGGCCGGCCGCGCGATGGCCGGCCCGGCTTCGAGGTGCTCGTGCCCTTCGTCCCGGACGATGGCCGCGGCGTCCTCGTCGTCGACCGCGGCTGGGTGCCGGTCGGCGAGACGCAGGGCGAGGTGCCCGACTTCGTCCCGCCGGCGCCGCGAGGCCCGATCACCGTCGTCGCGAGGCTCAAGGCCGGCGAGCCGTCCGTCCCCGGGCGCAGCGCTCCGGAGGGCCAGGTCGCGACGATCGAGCTGCCCCTCATCGCCTCGATCACCGGGCTCGACGTGTTCACGAGCGCCTACGGCGTGCTCGACTCCGAGCCCGGCTCGACGCTGTCGGCGGCGCCGGCCAGGGCGAGCCGGCCGGAGCCCGATCCCGGGCCGCACCTGTCGTACGCCGTGCAGTGGATCCTCTTCGCGATCTTCGCCGCCGCCGCGCTCGTCTGGGCGATCCGGAACGAGCGGCTGCAGGCCGACCCCGACTACGTCCCGAAGCCGCGGCGCGCGAAGATCGGCGAGGGCGACGCGGCCGAGGAGGACGCGCTGCTGGACGGCCCTTCGACTCGCTGACGCTCGCTCAGGGAGCCAGGAATCAGGCCAGCTCGACGAGCTCCTGGTAGTCGCGGCCCCACAGGTCCTCGACGCCGTCCGGGAGGATGAGCACGCGCTCCGGGCCGAGCGCCTCGACGGCGCCGGGGTCGTGGCTGACGAGGACGACCGCGCCGGTGTAGGAGTTCAGCGCGTTCAGGATCTCGAGGCGTGAGGCCGGGTCGAGGTTGTTCGTCGGCTCGTCGAGGAGCAGGAGGTTCGCCCCGCTCGCGACGATCGTCGCGAGGGCGAGCCGGGTCTTCTCGCCGCCGGAGAGGACGCCGGCGGGCTTGTCGACGTCGTCGCCCGTGAAGAGGAACGAGCCGAGCACGCTGCGCGCCTGCGTCGCCGTCAGCTCGGGCGAGGCGCTCAGCATGTTCTCCAGGACGGAGCGCTTGACGTCGAGCGTCTCGTGCTCCTGCGCGTAGTAGCCGATCCGCAGGCCGTGGCCGCGGACGATGTTCCCGGTGTCCGGCTGGTCGACGCCCGCGAGGACGCGCAGCAGCGTCGTCTTGCCGGCGCCGTTGAAGCCGAGGACGACGACCTTCGAGCCGCGGTCGATCGCGAGGGACAGCGCCGCCCAGATCTCGAGCGAGCCGTAGGACTTGGAGAGGTGCTCGGCGATGAGCGGCGTCTTGCCGACGGGCGCGGGGTCGGGGAAGCGGATCTTCGCGACCCGGTCGACGGCGCGCACCTCCTCGAGCCCGCTCAGCAGCTTCTCCGCCCGGGCGACCATCTGGTGCGCCGCGGCGGCCTTGGACGCCTTCGCGCCGAAGCGGGCGGCCTGCTGCTGCAGGACGGACGCCTTCTTCTCCGCGTTCGCGCGCTCCTTGGCCCGGCGTTCCGCGTCCGCCTCGCGCTGGCGCAGGTAGTGCTTCCAGCCCATGTTGTACTGGTCGATGACCTGGCGGTTCGCGTCGAGGTAGAACACCTTGTTGACGGTCTCCTCGACGAGCTCGACGTCGTGCGAGATGACGATGAGGCCGCCGGCGTAGCCCTTGAGGAACTCGCGGAGCCAGACGACGGAGTCCGCGTCGAGGTGGTTCGTCGGCTCGTCGAGGATCATCGTGTCGGCCTCGGAGAAGAGGATGCGCGCGAGCTCGATGCGGCGGCGCTGCCCGCCGGAGAGCGTCTTGAGCGGCTGGTCGAGGATCCGGTCCGGGAGGTTCAGGTTCGAGCAGATGACGGCCGCCTCGGCCTCGGCGGCGTAGCCGCTGCGTGACTCGAACTCGTCGGTCAGCCGGGAGAAGCGCCGCATCGCGCGTTCCGCGACCGTCGCATCCTCCGAGCCCATCTCCTGCGAGGCGGTGTGCAGCTCGGCGGCGAGCGTGCCGAGGCCGCGCGCGTCGAGGATGCGGGCGCGGGCCGTCTGCTCCGGGTCGCCGCTGCGCGGGTCCTGCGGCAGGTAGCCGAGCTCGCCGATGCGCTGCACCGTGCCGCTCGTCGGCAGCTCGTCGCCCGCGAGCACCTTCGTCAGCGTCGTCTTCCCGGCGCCGTTGCGGCCGACGAGGCCGACCTTGTCGCCCTTGTCGATGCGGAACGTCACCCCGGACATGAGCGTCCGCGCGCCCACGCGGATCTCGAGGTCGGTGACGGCGAGCACAGCGAACCTTCTCTCGTCTTGGTGGCGTCCTACAACGGGGCGTCCCTGACCCGGCCGACTAGTCTACCTGGCATGACCTCCACGGCCGCCCTGCCCCGCACCGTCCTCATCGACCGCATCGTCCCCCGCTCGATCGCCGCGAACATCGGCCTCGTCGTCGCCGGCGCCGCCGTCATGGCCGCCCTCTCCCAGCTCGTCATCCCCATGTGGCCGGTGCCGATCACCGGTCAGACCCTCGCGGCGCTCCTCGTCGGCGCCTCGCTCGGCTGGGCCCGCGGCGCCTCCGCGATCACGCTGTACGCCGTCGTCGGCCTGCTCGGCGCGCCCATCTCCGCGCCGAAGGACGGCGTGCACCTGACCGGCCTCGCCTGGCTCACGGCCCCGTCCTTCGGCTACGTCATCGGCATGATCCTCGCGGCCGCCTTCGTCGGCTGGCTCGCGCAGCTCAAGTGGGACCGCGTCGTCTGGAAGGCGATCCTCGCCTTCCTCGGCGGCGAGGTCATCATCTACGCGATCGGCCTCCCCTGGCTCGCCGTCGTCACGGGCGGCACGCCCGAGCAGGTCATCGCCTGGGGCCTCACGCCCTTCATCATCGGCGACGTCATCAAGGCCGCGATCGCCGCGGCGCTGCTCCCCGCCGCCTGGTGGGCGGTCAAGCGCATCAAGGGGTAGCACGCCCTCAACGACGAGACAGGCCCCGGAGCGATCCGGGGCCCGCTGCGCATGCTCCGCGCTCGGGCAGCGTACGCCGGGGCCGCCCGGCCTGAATGGCCCCTGCGCAGGTCGATCGAACGCGCCCCGAGCACATCGCAGCGAAGGAATGTCGCCGCCGCTCACTACGCTCGAAGCGTGACCGACCAAGCCCCAGCCGCTCCTGGCGACGAACTCGTGCCTGCTCCGGAGACGGCGCTCGTCGAGGTCTCCCCTGGGACCGCGCTCGTGTTCGGAAAGGTGCCGGATGGACTCGAGCTCGTGCCATTCCGGCTCATCACGTCGGAGGACCAGAAATCGCTGAGTGCTGCCCTCGCGGCCGGCGGCTCGGCATTCAACGTCGGCGGCCAGGTTGTGAACGCCATCGCGCAGGCTCAGGGTCTTGTCCGCTTGGCTCCTGAGACCCTCAAGGCATTGGAGGCAGGCGCCCAGGTCGTCAAGAGCAACGGCTACAACCTGGGGACGCTCCGCAACGCCACGGGCTTCTCCGACTCGGTGCGGTGGCTTCCGGCCGGCGGCGCGACGGCGGCCGGCGTGGTCGCGAGCCTGGGACCGGCAGTCGCGATGATCGCGATTCAGATCCAGCTCCATGAGATGCAGGGTCTCCTCAGGCAGAACATGGCGCTGACGGAAGGCCTGCTGAAGGCCGTCCGGAACGAGCAGTGGTCGGAACTCGTCGGTCTCGACGCAGCGGTGTCGAAGGCGCTCGACGAGGTGAACGACATCGGTGAAGTCACGCCGGGAGTGTGGCAGAACGTCCACGGGTACGAGAAGGACCTGCAGAAGCACCGCGACCTGTACCGCCGCCAGGTCGAGACCCATGCCGCTGAGCTCGCGAAGGGCAAGACCCACCAGGATCGTCGGCAGTACATCGAGAGGAACGGCGAGACGATCCTCCTCGACCTACATAGTCTGCTGATCGCGCATAAGTCGTGGTTCGAGTACCAAGCGCTCCGAGCCGGCCGCGCACGCGTCGAGGCGATCTCGAATCCGAGCGAGGGCAAGCTCCTCGACAAGATCATTCGCGATGCGAAGACCGAGTACGAGAAGGTCGGCGCGCAGATGGGCGATCTCCTCGACATCCTCAATCGCGAGCTGTCGATCCTGGCTGAACTGCCCGGAAAGCCGACCATTCCCTTCACAGGGTCGCGTCGTGCCGCGCGGGACGTCGCGGATATGTCGAAGCAGCTGCTCGACGCCGTCAACCGCGTTTCCGACATGGTCCGCCATGAGCCTCCTGCACTTGAAGCTCCGACAACCTCGTACGTCGCGAAAGAGGAGCAGCGTGAGACCGACCTGCGCATCCTTCGGTGGCACCTCGCCAGCGACGAGCATCTCCACGCCCTCGTCCAGGTGGACGGCGATGAGAGCACGGTCTTCAGCAGTGCACTTGTCGCGATCACCGACCGACGCGTCCTGATCGCGAACGCGCCCGAGTTCCGAAAGCATGGCGCAGTCCGTCGGTCGATCCCGAACGAGGACATCCGGTTCGTCCGCGTCCGCGACCTCGGCGGTAAGGCTGGGCCGTCCATCGACCTCATCACCAGTACTGACAACCTGTCATGGACGTTCGGTGGTGGCGGCGACGCGAGTACTGCGGCGAGCCGGTTTGCCGCCCTCCTCGCCGAGAACATGGATATTCCATCCGCTGAGCGCGAGGCGCTCCTGGTCGCGCTGCCGTCGAAGCCCAAGAACCAGAAGGCGCTGACTTCGGACGGCTGATCCCTCCGAAGCGCCGCAGGCGGACGGATTTCGCCGAGAAGCGGTCATGCTCGGCGGTCGTCCTCGAGTGCAGCATGCCGGCGAAGCGATGCGCGCCTGCTTGCCACCTCGCGGGTCTCGATACGCGGCTGCGCCGCACTCGACCCGCGGAGGGCGTTCTGCGTTCCGTCAGATCGAGAAGCCGAGGGCGCGCATCATGTCGCGGCCGTCCTCGGTGATGCGCTCGGGGCCCCACGGCGGCATCCAGACCCAGTTGATCCGGAAGGCGGGGACGATGCCGTCGAGGGCCTGGGCCGTCTCGTCCTCGATCACGTCGGTGAGCGGGCAGCCGGCGGAGGTCAGCGTCATCGAGATGATGAGCTCCTGCTCGTCGCCGAGCGAGAGGTCGTAGATGAGGCCGAGGTCGACGATGTTGACCCCGAGCTCCGGGTCGACGACGTCCTTGAGCGCCTCCTCGACCTCGTCGAAGAGCGCCGGCTCGAGTGCGGTGGCCATGGCGTCAGGCTACGCGCTCTCGCTCGATGCGCCTGCAGGCAGGAACCGGTCGTAGCCCTCGTTCTCCAGGCGGTCGGCGAGCTCCGGGCCGCCCTCCTCCGCGACGCGGCCGTCCACGAGGACGTGCACGAAGTCCGGCTGGATGTACCGCAGGATGCGCGTGTAGTGCGTGATGAGGATGACGCCGAGGCCGGTCGCCTCGCGGGCGCGGTTCACGCCCTCGGAGACGATCTTGAGCGCGTCGACGTCGAGGCCCGAGTCGGTCTCGTCGAGGATCGCGAAGCGCGGCCGGAGCAGCTCGAGCTGGAGGATCTCGTGGCGCTTCTTCTCGCCGCCGGAGAAGCCCTCGTTGACGTTCCGCTCGGCGAACGATCGGTCCATGCGCAGCTGTTCCATCGAGCCGCGGACCTCCTTGATCCACGTGCGGACCGCGGGCGCCTCGCCGGAGACCGCCGTCTTGGCGGTGCGCAGGAAGTCGGCGACGGTGACGCCGGGGATCTCGACGGGGTACTGCATGGCGAGGAACAGACCCGCGCGGGCCCGCTCGTCGATCGACATGGCGAGCACGTCGGCGCCGTCGAGCGTGACGCTGCCGCCGTCGATCTCGTACTTCGGGTGGCCGGCGAGGGCGTAGCCGAGCGTCGACTTGCCGGCACCGTTCGGGCCCATGATCGCGTGGGTCTCGCCGCTGCGGACCGAGAGGTCGAGCCCCTTCAGGATCTCCTTGCGACCCTGCTCGGTCGCGACGCTGACCCGCAGGTCCTTGATCTCGAGCGTGGACATGCTCAAGCCTCCTCGATGGTGATCGTTCGTTCCGGGTCGACGAGGACGGCGCCTTCCGCCGTCACCGTGACCTCGAATACCGGGACCGGCTCGTAGGCCGGGAGCGTGAGGGCCGCGCCGCTGCGCAGGTCGAACTTGGCGCCGTGCGCCCAGCACTCGATCTCGCAGCCCTCGACGAAGCCGTCCGAGAGGGAGATCTCGCCGTGGGAGCAGCGGTCGCCGATCGCGTGCACGTTCCCCTCGCTGTCGCGGACGACCGCGACGGCGATGTCGCCGAGGTCGACGCGCAGCGCCTCGCCGGGCGCGAGCTCGTCGAGCGTGGTGACCTGCGTCGCGGTCATCGGCTGAGCTCCTGCGCCACGGCCTCGAAGAGCCGCTCGCGGAGCGCCTCGCCCGGGAGCTGCTGGATGATCTCGGCGAGGAAGCCGATGACGACGAGACGGCGCGCCTCGTCCTCGGGGATGCCGCGGGCGCGCAGGTAGAAGAGCTGCTCGTCGTCGAAGCGGCCGGTCGCCGATGCGTGCCCCGCGCCCTGGATGTCGCCCGTCTTGATCTCCAGGTTCGGGATCGAGTCGGCGCGCGCGCCCTCGGTGAGGACGAGGTTGCGGTTCTGCTCGTAGGAGTCGGTGCCGACCGCGTCCGGCCCGATGAGCACGTCGCCGATCCAGACGGTCCGCGCGCCGGCGCCCTGCAGCGCGCCCTTGTACGTCACGTTGCCCTTCGTCCGGCGGCCCTCGTGGTGCAGGAACACCTGCGACTCGAAGTGCTGCCCCGCGTCGGCGAACGCGAGCCCGAGGAGCTGCGTCTCCGCGCCGTCGCCGGCGAGGCGCACGCTCGGGTTGATCCGCACGACGCCGCCGCCGAGGCTCACGACCACATGCTTGAGGCTCGCGTCGCGGCCGACGACCGCCTGATGCGCGGCCGCGTGCAGCGCGTCGTCGGCCCACTGCTGCAGGCTCACGACGGTGAGGTGCGCGCCGTCGCCGACGATGATCTCGACGTTCTCCCGCAGGCTCGCCGAGCCGCGGTACTCCAGGACGACCGTGCCGGACGAGTGCGGCCGCGCCTCGATGCGGACGTTCCGGGCGACGACGGGCTCGAGGCCCGTGCCCTCGACGACCGCGACGACGGGCTCGGCCTGCTCGCCGTCGATGACGATCGGCTCGTGATCGCCCTGCTGCCAGGCGAGCGCGGAGAGGATGTCCTCGGGGCGGAAGGTGGCGCTCGGGGCGTTCTGCTCCCCCGCCGCGTCGGTGGCGCCGTCGAGCAGCGGCGCGAGGCGATCCAGGTCGAGGAACTGCCAGGCCGGGTCGTGACGATCGGGCGCGGAGAACGCGCTCGGAACGTACGACCAGGGGCGCTCGTCGCGCGTCTGGACAGGGGCGAGGGAGGCGCCGCCGGCGCCGGGCTGGACGGCCATCAGCCGACCGAGCCTTCCATGTTCATCTCGATGAGCTTGTTCAGCTCCATCGCGTACTCCATCGGCAGCTCCTTGCGGATCGGCTCGATGAAGCCTCGGA
>JAGIAU010000042.1 GCA_017744755.1 Microbacteriaceae bacterium | reverse complement strand
TCCGAGACCATGCAGGGGAGGAAGTCGGCCGCGACGGGCGTCGTGGGCTCCCCGGACTCGGTCGGCGTGGTGGCGGGCGGGGCGGCGCACGCGGCGAGCAGCGCGCCGGTCGCGGCCAGGGCGAGGCCGCTGAGCGCGGCCTTGCGAATCGTGATCACGGGTTACCTCCTGGTCAGGCTTCGGCGCACGCCGAGGCCGATGTGTGACGAAACGTTACTCGCCCGGACCGGCGGAAAGCGCCCGGGAAACGAAGGCGTAACGGAAGCGTTACTGCTCCGTGACCCGGGCCGCGCGGCGGGCGTTCTGCGGTGCGGCGAGCCCGTCTCCACCGGCCCCGCCGCACCGCAGGAGGTGCGTTCTCCGGGCTACGGCGCCGAGGGCGACTCGACGACGATGTCGCCGGCGATGATCTGCGCGCGCAGCTCGTCGATCTCGGCGGCGAGCTCCGGGCCTACCGTGGCCTCGAGGTCGTGGAACGGCGCGATGTCGACGCCGCCGTTCTCGAGCGTGCCGATGTACGGCTCGTTCGTGAACGCCCCGTCGAGGTGGTCGCCGATGATCGACACGACCGCGTCGCCCATCTGCTTCATGACGGAGGTCAGCATGATCGGCTGGTACTGCTCGAGGCCGGGCGCCTCGAAGCCGTCGGTGTCGACCCAGATGATGAGCGTGCCGGGCACGGCCGCCGCGGCCGCGGCAGCGCCCTCGCCGACCTGGCCGGCGACAGGGAGGATGATGTCGGCGCCCTGGGCGATGAAGCCCTCCGTGAGGACCTTGCCCTTGTTCTTGTCCTCGTAGTCGCCGGTGAACGCGCCGTCCTGCGTCGCCTTGTCCCAGCCCAGGAGCTGGACGGAGGCGCCATGCACCTCGTTGTACTTGGCGATGCCGTCGGCGAAGCCGTCCATGAAGAGGGTGACGGCCGGCTCGTTGCCGCCGCCGAAGGTCGCGACCTTGCCGGTCTTGGTGACGCCCGCGGCGAGGTAGCCGGCGAGGAACGACGCCTGCGCCGTGTCGAAGACGATCGGCTTCACGTTCGGCAGGTCGATCGAGGCGTCGTCGACGATCGCGAAGTGCACGTCCGGGCTCGCGGTCGCGGCCTCGCTCGTCGCGGCCGACAGCGACCAGCCGACGGTGATGACGATGCCGCAGCCGGACTGGGCGGCCTGGTCGACGTTCGGCGCGAGGTCGGTCTCGGCGGTCGAGACGAGCGCCTGCACGTCGATCCCGAACTGGTCGCCCGCCTCCTCCATGCCCGCCCAGGTCGCCTGGTTGAACGAGTGGTCGTCGAGCCCGCCCTGGTCGGTGACCATGCGGGCGCATTCGGCGGCGACCGGGTCGGTGGCGCCGGGGGTCTCGGCGGGCGAGGTCGGGGCCGCGGCGCATCCGGAGAACGCGAGCGCGGCGAGCGGGAGGACGGACAGGGCGACGAGGGACTTCGCGAGTCGGGTCATTCGACCATTGTCGGACACGCGCCGCCCCTGCAATCGGTCGCGCGGCGACCCGTGACCCGATCGTGAGGTAACCCGGGCCCAGGAGACGCGGTCAGCGGGCTGCGGCGCGCGGGCCGACGCAGACCGCTACCCGAGCGAGAGGAAGTCGCGGAGCCAGCGGTCGACCTCGCGCATAGTCGCCGCGTCGACGACACCGATCGTGTCGAAGATGCGTTCTCTGCTCACGGTCCGGATCTGCTCCGTCATCGCGAAGGTCGGCCGGTCGAGGCCGGACTGCTCGCCCTCGAGCGGCACATGGTTCGGCCAGCCACGGTCCGTCGTGGTCGCGGGGACCACGATCGCCAGGGAATCGGCCTGCTCGAGGAAGAGGTCGCTCGCGACGACGAGCAGCGGCCGGCGCCCCGACTGCTCGCGCCCGAGTACCGGGCTCAGGTCGCCCCGGACGACCGCGCCGCGCCGGAGCTCAGGCATCGGCGGGCTCGCCGATGACGCTGACGTCCCAGCCGCGGATCTCGTCCCAGTACGCGTCGTCCGCACCGCGGACCGCTCGACCGAACGCCTCCATGCGCTGGCGCCGCTCCAGCCCGTCGAGCAGTCCCTCGATGAGGCCCGCGGCACTCACTCCGCGCGCTGCGGCATCACGATTGATGCGATCGCGGAGGCCGCTGGAGACCTTGATGGTGGTGAACGTCATAGCCCAAGGTCACTCGCCTGAATACCGATAGGTATACCGTGCTGCTGACTGGATCGTGAGCACCGCCCTTCGACTCGCTGCGCTCGCTCAGGGGATCAGGGGGCGCCCGAAACGGCGGGCGTAGTCGGCCGGAGTGGAGAGGGGGCCGGCCTGGCGGTGCAACTCCTCGAGGGCCGCGGTACGGCCCGAAGGGCCTGCGACGACGGCGGTCAGTCGCGACGCGAGCTCGTCCACGGAGCCGCTCACGAGCGCGTGATCGGGCGACTTCGCGACCGGGGCGGCCGCCAGGACGACGAGGTCGAGGTAGTAGGCCGCCTTGACGACGTCGAGGACGTGGGCGCCCGCGTTCACGTCGAGATAGACGGACGCCCTCGCGAGCTCCTCGTGGATGCGCCGCTGGGTCGCGGTCGGGATCAGGGTCAGGTTCGGATGGCGACGAGCGAGGCCGTGCAGCCGCTCGCTCATGAGCGTGAGCGCCGCGACCGAGAACGCGACGTCCGGGAGCGCCTCGAGCAGGGCCTCGAGCCAGGGGAGCTCGTCCGAGTTCGTGAGGGTGAACACCCGCCGCGCGTCGAAGCCCCTGTGGTCGGCAAACTGCCCGAGATGGGACAGGTAGCCGAGCTCGAGCGGGGTCCCCGGATGCGCGGCCGCCACGCGCGCCAGGAGCCGTTCGTCGCTGAAGACGATGCTCGTCAGCGCCCGCGGCTGCTCGAGCTCGAGCGCCATGTTCCCGGGAACGCCGCCGGGCATGGGCTCCTGCCACCACAGCGTGGTCCGCGGCGTCCCGCCGCGCCGCCGCATGACGAGCAGCGGCGTGGACAGCGAGTTGATGAGCACCCGGTCGTCCGCGACGCCCTGCTCGTCGAGGAACCACGAGACGAAGGCGGTGAGCGTCGGGAACGCCAGGAGCCGGCCGGGCGAGCGGACGGTGACGCCGCGCGTGCCGTGGTGCACCTCGATCTCGGTGTCCGAGGCGCCCCGGTAGACGGTCTGGTAGGCGGCGCCGTCGTCGTAGTGCGTCGTGGCGTAGCGGTTCCCGTGCCGGTCGTAGTGGTCGGCGTGCCCGACGCTGCCGTCCGGCAGCAGCCAGTCGACGCGCTCGACCTCGCGGAACGAGTTCGCCTCGTAGTGGATCCGGCCGATCGCGCGGCCGTCGAGGAGGACCTCGCCGTACGGCTCGCGGCCCTGCCGGATCTCGGACCAGGGCGGCACCGGCACCTCGTCGAAGAACAGCGGCCGGCCGTGCGGCGCCAGTCCCGTGCAGGCGACGAACGGGCTGAGCACGCCGTCGGGCAGCTCGCCGCCGTACTCGACGACGACGGGCGTGCACTCGATGCCGGCCGTCGCGAGCGACTGCATGAGCTCCCTCGTCGCATGGTCGTATCGGTCGAACAGCGTCAGCACGACGCCTCCCCCAGGAGGAGGTCCGCCCAGCGCGCTCGCACCCGATCGGCCGTGTACGCTCCGGCGCGGCGCAGGCTCTCGCGGCGCAGGTCCTCGTAGGACCCGTCGGTGAGGACGGACACGATCGCGTCCGCGAGCGCGACGACGTCGCGGTCGTCGCCCGCGGCGGGCACGAGCCGTCCGTTCGCGCCGGTCTCGACGAGCTCGCGGTTCCCGTAGTCGACGTCGAAGCCGACGATCGGCAGGCCCTCCGCCATCGCCTCGAGCAGCGACAGGCCGAAGCCCTCCGACGTGGAGGCCGACGCGTACAGCCCGTAGCCGCCGAGCACGCCGTCGAGCCGCTGATGCCCCATGAGGCGGATGAACGCCTCCGAGCCGGTCTCCCGGATCGCGTCGAGGAGACGCTCTCGGCGTCCCTCCCCGTACACGTCGAGGCGCAGTCCCGGGAGCTGCTCGCGGGCGCGCGCGACGGCGCGGATGAGCACGTCGATGTGCTTCTCGTCCGCCAGGCGGCTCGCCGTCACGACGGCGAGCCGATCGGGGGGCGCCGCGACGGCGGGCTCCGCGCGCTCCGGCGCGACGCCGACGGGGATGCAGACGACCTCGAGCTCGCCGGGCGCGATGCGCGAGGCGAGCTGCGATCGCAGGACCTCCTGCTGCCGGCTGGTCGACACGATGAGGCCGTCGACGAGGTCGGGCCGGGTGAAGACGTGCTCGTAGTGGTTGTTCCAGAGCAGGACGCCGTCCTCGATCCGCTTGAGGTCGTAGTGCTCGGCGTGCACGACCGAGTAGAGCCGGCGATCGCCGAGCACCGGGTAGATCCCGTCGACGACGTCGAGCGCGCGGTCCACGATGACGACGTCGTCCGGTCGGTCGAGCAGCCGCTCGAAGACGAACCGGAAGAGTCCGGCGCGCCCGTCGAGCAGCACGTCGCCGCGGTACGCCCCCACCGCCCGATGCAGCGGCGAGGCGGGCGTCACCCGCGTCCGCACGATCTCGCGATCGCGGCAGGTCTGCTCGGCCGCGACGCGGCCGTCCGGGGCGTGGAACACGCGGCGCACGACCCGGCCCTCGTGGACGTGCTCGACGTGGTGCAGCGTGTCGGTGTAGTGCTCGACGCGGACGAGCCGGTCGCCCAGGAGCATCTCGACGCGGTCGACGAACGCACCCGGGAGCGTTCGGATCCGGTACCGGATCGCCGAGCCGGTGAGCGCGACCTCGAGGTGGTCGGGCCGCGCCTGCGGCTCGCCGTGCGCCTGACCGAGCGTCGCGAGGAACGCGTCGACGGTCGACGCGGGCGGGCTCGTCGACCGGCCGCAGAGCAGGTCGTAGATCCACAGCACCTGCGCGCGGTCGAAGCCGAGCCGGTCCGTGAAGAAGCTCGGGTTCGTCGCCAGGTAGTCGGTGAAGACGTAGTAGTCCTCGACCCCGTCGATGCCGGCGAGGAGATCGCGGCGGTACTTCTGGGCGTACTCGACGCCGCTGGAGGCGAGGCCGATCGCCTTGTTGACGTTGAAGACGCGCACGGGGCTCCGGTCAGGCGAATTGGATGACGAGGCCGCCGTCGGCGCCCGGCTCGATGCGGCTCAGGCACATGAGTCGCACGATGTCCCGGTCGATCCGCCGCTTCATCTCCTCGAACGCGTGATATGCCTCCTTGCGGTACTCGTACTCGACCTTGTGCTGCGCCATGTTCCGGTCCCGCACGACGGTCTTCAGCTGCTCGAGGAAGTCGACCTGCTCGACCCAGGCGACGTCGATCGACTTCAGGAAGCAGATGTCCTGGAACCGGGCGAACACCTCGGGATCGAGCTGGTCCGCCTTCTCCTGCACGGCGCCGGAGAACAAGCCCGCGAGGAACGCGCGCACGCGCCCCTCGTCGGCGACGTCGAGGGCCTCGAACCCGTCGGGGAGCCGGTAGCTCAGATTGTCGAAGACGTAGCGCATCACGTCGCCGCGACTCCGCCAGGCCCCGGCGGCGGCGGCCTCGGCGAGCACGCCGGCCGCGATCGACTCGAGCGCCTGCCGGGTGATCGGCCCGCCCGTGAGGATGCGGTCGCGCATCGCGTAGACCAGCTCGCGCTGCCGCGACATGGCCACGTCGAAGTCCTTCGAGAGCTTGCGGGCGCCGCTCGCGCTCTCCTCGCTGGCGATCTGGGCGCGATCCAGGAGGCGGCGCATGGTGCCGGCGCTGCGGCGGCGCCGGTGGATGTGCTCCTGCTTGACCGAGCCGAAGCGCACGAAGAGCTCGTCCTCCATCGAGGCGTAGAACCGGCTGCTCCCGGGGTCGCCCTGCCGTCCGCTGCGGCCGCGGACCTGGCCGTCGACGCGGCGGTTCGGCAGCTTCTCCGTGCCGATGATGACGAGTCCGCCGAGCTCCTTCGCCTCGGGCGTCAGCTTGATGTCGGTGCCGCGGCCGGCGATCAGGGTCGCGACGGTGATCGCGCCGACTCGGCCGGCCTCGCGCACCATGAGCGCCTCCTTCGCCTCGCTGAGCGCGTTCAGCAGGTTGTGCTCGATGCCGCGGTCGAGGAGCGCCTGGGAGAGCTGCACCGAGCTCTGGACGGAGCCCGTCGTGAGGAGGATCGGGCGACCGGTGCGACGGACCTCGTCGACGTAGTCGAGCACGAGCGCGCGCTTCTCCTCGGCGGTCGGCACGACGACGTCCGGTTCGTCCATCCGGACGACCGGCCGGTAGGTGGGGATCTCCACGACCTCGGTCCCGTAGGTCTTCCGCAGCTCCTTCTCCGAGCCCCGGGCCGTGCCGGTCATGCCGCCCATCCGGTCGAACATGAGGAAGAGGTTCTGGTAGGTCACCGAGGCCATCGCCCGGTTCTCCGTCGTGATCTCGAGCCCCTCCCGGGCCTCGATGGCCTGGTGCAGTCCGCCCTGCAGCTTGTTGCCCTCGAGGAGCCGTCCGGTCACGGCGCTCAGGAGGATGAGCCTGCCCTCCATCACCATGTAGTCCCGCATCGGCTGGAATCGCGTTCGCGCCCGCAGCGCGAGATTGACGTGCCGGTTGAGCTGGAACAGCCCGGGTGCGTAGAGGCTCTCGACGTGGAAGAAGCGGTTGCCGGCGGCGATGCCCTCGTCGGTGAGGCCGACGACGCCGGTGCTCTCGTCGTCCTCGTACTCGATCCCCTCACGGAGCGTCGCGACGAACTGGTCGGCGAGCGGATAGAGGTTCGACTGGACCCGCGGCGAGCCGGAGATGACGAGCGGCATCTGGGCGAGGTCGAGGAGCACCGCGTCGGCCTCGTCGATGAGGACGTAGTGGAAGGGGCGCAGGTACTTCTCCTGGCTCGTCCCGACGAGGTTCTCCAGGAGGTAGTCGAAGCCGATCTTGTCGCTCGTGGTGTAGACGATGTCGGCGGCGTAGATGTCCTGCTTCTCCCGGGCGGAGAAGTCCGGCTCGCCCGGCTCCGGCACGCCGATCGCGAGGCGCAGGCCCAGGAGCTCGAAGACGGGCCGGAACTCCTCGGCGTCGCGACGAGCGAGGTAGCCGTTGACGGTGACGAGGACGGCGCCGCGACCGCTGAGCGCGTTCAGATACAGCGGCAGCGTCGCCGTGAGGCTCTTGCCCTCGCCGGTCTTCATGGCCGCGATGCCGCCCTGGTGCATGACGATCGCGGCGAGGACCTGGTTCTCGTAGGGGAATTTGCCGACGACGCGCAGGTCCGCCTCCCGCACGGCGGCGTAGGCCTCCGGCAGCAGCTGATCGAGGCGCTCCCCTTTGTCGAGCCGCGCGCGGAACTCCGCCGTCTTCGCCCCGAGCTGCTCGTCGGTGAGCGCGCGCATGGCGTCCTGATGGGCGTTCACCCGCGCGATGAGCCGGCGGTTCCGCGCGCTACCGATCGCCACGGTCGTCCACCTCCAGCAGCGAGAAGGAGGTGAAGCGGAGCTCGTCGCAGCCGCCGTTCATGAGCCGGATCGTGTAGTGGTGGCAGTCCGCCGGGTACTCGAAGGCGTACGACGGCGGATGGAGCACGTCGGCCCGCAGCAGCACGTCGAAGCGGTCGAAGCAGCGGACCTCGAAGATGACGCTGCCTGCCGGACTCGCCTCGATCGCCGGCTCGATCCGGTACGTCTTGCCGCTGTGGAGCAGCGGCAGCGCGGGGATGTCCCGGACCGACTGGTAGCGCGTGAAGGAGTACCACTCCTGGATCGTCGTCCCGCTCGGCATGAGACGGTTCGCGAGGCGGACGGCGCCCGAGACCTCGAGCGTGAGCGCGGTCCCGTAGAGCGATGCCTGGCTGTTGAGCGCGCCCCAGCGCACCGTCGCGATCTCAGCGCTCCCCATCGCGCGCCTCCCGGTACTCGTCGATGACGCGCTGGTACTGGTTGACGAACCAGGTGACGATCGAGGGGCTGTCGTCATTGTGCCGGCCCTGATAGCCGCGCGCGATGACGGTCGTCGCCTTGCCCGTCTGCGAGCCGAGCAGCGTGTAGTAGGCCGCGTCGTCGTAGTCGTCCTGCTGCATGTACGACATGAGGATGCGGGTGTCGCCGAACCCCGGGTCGCCGTTCCAGCGCTCGATGAGCTCCTGGGTGAACGCGCTCACGAGCTTCGGGCTCCCGTCCTCCCCGGTCCTGTCCCAGAAGTTGACGATGTCGAGGATCGTGAGGAAGTCGCGCGGACGCACCAGCCGGCCGCGCTCGGCCAGATAGCCGAGGTCGATGATCGGCTTGCCCGCGACGATGGCGTGCGCCCGGAACTGCGAGCCGTAGTAGAGCGCGCCGAAGGAGCCCATCGACAGGCCGGAGAAGATGACGTCCTCGTCGCGGAAGCCGAGCGCGTCGATGAGCTCGCGGATCACCTGCCGCAGCCCGCCTTCGAGCTCCTCGCTGCCGAGGTAGAAGCGGCCCCCCTCGAGCCGCGGATCGCTGACGAGCAGGAACGGATGCCCGAGCCCGGCCATCATGAAGTAGCCCTCGAAGCCCTCCGCCGGGCGGTACCCGGCGAAGTAGATGTTCAGCGGGGGCTGCAGATCGCCGGGGTGGAAGTAGTAGAACAGCTCCTCGCGCCGGCTGTCGACGAGACGCTGGCCGCCGGGGAGGAACTGCCCCGCGCCCTGCCGCGAGTGGCGGTAGTGGATGGGTCCGACGCGAACGGTCCCGCGGCCGCGCGCGTAGACCGAGCAGGACAGGTAGCCGCTCGTCGGGTGGGAGAACACGATCGGCTGGGCGAGCTCCGCCTCGGAGTACCGCTGCTGGTGGGCGATGACGTCGGGTGTGCCGCTCTTGATGAGCTGCACGACGAGCTCGATCTCGCAGTCCGGATCCTTCACGTACTCGGGCCAGAGCTCGAGCGCGCGCTGGTTCTCGTAGAGGATGTTCTCCTTCCACATCATGAGCTGGCGGAAGTCGCCGTCGTGATCGACGTCGGTCGCGAGGTAGGCGTTCCCCTCGTAGCGCGCCTCCGCCCGGTGGAAGGGCGACAGCACCGTCTTGCGGATCTCGAGCTTCTGGCCGAACGGCTTGGCGAAGAACTTGCGCGGCAGCTCGTCGATGATCCCCTGGCGGTCCTCCATCCCCTCGAAGACGACCGCCTTCCGGGTGAGGAAGCGCTCGTACTCCGCGCCGAACGCCTCCAGCAGATGGCGGGCGACGAGGAGCGTGTACGGTGCGATGAGCCCGTCGATCGCCTCCAGGCGGTCGAGCCCGCAGGGCGCGTCGACGATCGTCGCCTCGACGCGGCCGATGAGGGCGCGGTCGAATCCGGAGGCATCCCCGGCGTCGACGAAGACCCACTCGACGCCCGCCGGGATCCGCGCCGACGCGGACCAGTCGTCACGCCCGATCTGCAGCACTCGCATGCGCCACCCCCTCCCGGATGAGGTCCCAGCGGGCGAGGACCTCGCGGGCGCTGAACAGGTCCTCGAGGACACGGCACTGCACGAGCGACTGGTTCCAGTGCTCGAGGCCGCCCAGGAACCAGTCGAGCGCCGCCGCGAGCTCCGCGTCGTCCGCGATCACGTAGCCGTTGATCGGATGCGTGGCGAGCTCCTGGACGACGCGGTTGATCTGCGGGACGCCGGCGTCGACGGCCGCCGCCGCGAGCCGGATGTTCACCGTCGCCCCGAGGTCGACGAGCACCCGGGTCCTCGCCATCGTGCGGATCAGCTCCGCCTCGCTGTCGATGACGGTCAGCCGGATCTTCTCCTCGGGTCCCTCGGCGACGCCGATGTCGGCGCCGATGCGGGCGTTCTCGTCGCGCAGGAAGTCGAGGTCGAGATGCTGGTAGCCCGCGATGACGCGGCGGACGGCCTGCAGGTGGTCGAGATCCTGCGCGCGGAACGTGCAGACGAGCAGCCGCGTGTGGTCGTCGCCCATGAGCTGCATCGCCGTCGTCGCGATCGCGAAGTCGAGGTCCTCGGGCGGGATGCCGTCCGCCAGGAGGGCGATCGTGACGGTCGACTCGTTCGCGCTCGCGCCGAACGTCGGGCGCCGCTCCAGCGGATAGATCGACAGCACCGGCAGCAGCGACCAGGCCTCCGCCTGCTCAGCAGGCGCGTCGGCGCCCGGCCGCCCGAAGTCGGCGAACACGGCGCCCGCCCGCGCGAGCAGCACCCCCGAGGCGCGCGCCGGGCGTGCCCCGGTGCAGGAGAGCACGAGCGTCTGGCCGCGCAGCGCCGCGGCGACGAGGTCGTCGTGCTGCTCGGCGAGCGCGAGCACGACCGTGTCGTCTGCCTCGCTGCCGAGCAGATGCGCGCCGAGGAACTCCGCCATCAGCGCCTCCCAGCTGTCGTACGCGGGCTTGCGGAAGCGGTCCCCGTCGTTCTGCACGATGTCGATCCGCCCCGACGGCACGTCCTCGCTGACGACGACGTCGCCGGCGCGCGACAGGTAGTACTGGGTCATCGGCCGGCCGTCCTCATCGTGCATGAGCACGCTGGAGAGGAAGCCGCGGTCGTCGTAGATGCGCTCCAGGGTCGGCATGCCGTCGCCGTAGAAGCGGATCGACTGCAGGGCGCCTTCGCGCGAGAGGTGCACCCGCGCGTACACGTCGGCGCCGCGCATGACCGTCACGAGGAAGGGGTTGTAGAAGAAGCCCACGTCCTCCGGCCACTCCAGCTCGAGGAAGTCGAGCGGCCGCGTGTAGTCGTCCGCGAGCCCCTGGATCTCGTCGAAGAACGACCAGTACGGCACGTCGAAGACGCCCTGTCCGTGCAGGAAGCGGCGCAGGCTCGGCGCGTAGTTCAGCACGATGAGCCCGGTCGCCTCCGCGCCCTGGTGGAAGATCCGCACGCGCGTCACCGTGTCGTCCGCCGCCTCGTCGGCAGTGCTGCGGAACCACACCTCGTCGGTCGAGTACCAGGGACGGACGGGGTTGTACCAGGCCGGGACGAAATGGATCATGCGGTCGCACCGCCGGGGCGCGTCCGGAACGCGAAGACGTACTTCGTCCCGATGAGCGTGTCCGCGATCTCCTCCTGCAGCAGCCAGAGCAGGCCGAGCAGGATCATCAGCGTGCCCGGCGCGGTCAGCAGGAACTGCAGCTGCGGATGCGTGCCGAGGGCGATGAGGGGGAGGCCCGTGAAGACGACGAGGAACACGCCGCTGGCGGCCGACAGCGCGACGACGCGGCGGCGGATGTACCGTCTCGTCGCCGGGCCGGGCGCGACGTGGTCGAAGTACTCGCCGCCGTCCCGCATGCGCTTCGCCGTGTCCTTCGGGTCGACCGTGAACAGCCCGAAGAAGATCGTCAGGCCGAAGAGCAGCAGCAGGTACGCCGTGAACCCGATCGGGCTGGCGAGCGACCACGCGGCGAGGAACGCGCTCGCACCGGTGCCCGCGCCCGGGATCACCACGCCGACGGCATGCACCACGTACTGCGGGATGGCGAGCAGCGCGAAGGCGTACATGATGGGCGACGCGCCCGCCGGGTTCAGCTTGATCGGCAGGTACGAGACCCCGATGAAGCCGTTGTCGATCGACACCTTGTTGACGTGCAGGCGCATCTCGGCATTGCCGTAGAAGACCCCGATCAGGACGACGCCGAGGCACGCCGCGATCACGAACCACAGCACGCCGGCCTCGAGCGCCTCCGCGGCCTGCGCCGGCAGCGTCCCGAGGTTCCGCATGGCCGTGATGACGATCTGGTACAGGATGAACATCGTGATGCCGCCGAGGCCCAGGTCCTCGTTCCGCTGAGCGAGCCAGGCGACGAGGATCGCGCCGCCGGTGAGGATGACGACGATGAGGATCTGCGCGTTCAACTCGCCGGAGAACGGTCCCCAGGGCAGTGCGTCGATCTCGTAGTTCGCCATCAGGCTGATCGACTGGACGACCGCGAGGACCACCATGAGCGCGTTCCGCGCCCGGTTCACCGTGGTCTCGGGAATCCTCCGGCCGCGCGCGATCCGCCCGATGAAGAGGAAGCGCCACAGGATCGCCGCGGCCATCCACGGCCCGAGGCCGAGGGAGAACAGCGACGGGTAGAAGAAGTCGCCGCCCGTCGCGACGTTCGCCGCGTTGAGCAGCTCCGAGCCGGTGCCAGTCGCCTCGCCGTGCAGCAGCGGGATCGGGATGTAGCGGCCCACCATGAAGCACACGAAGAACAGCGCCGTCCACAGCAGCTTCGTCCGCAGGCTCGCGAACTTGCCGTCACGAACCCGCGCCACGGCCCGCCCCTCCCTGGCTCACCGGTCGCCGCCCGATCCCGGACCCGGCGCCGCTCCCCCGCCCGGGCCGCGGTTGCCGAAGAGGCCCAGCGAGCGCAGCAGCGAGCCGATGCGGGAGGCCCGGGGGCCTCCCTCCGGAACGGCCGACTCGCTCTGCAGGTAGCTCTCCGCGGCGGACATGCTCTCGATCACGGAATCGCTCACGGAGGACTCCGAGTCGCTCGCCGAGGCGGTCCCGCTGACCGACTCGTAGATCGTCGTGCTCTCGGACGCGCTGTCCGAGGTGCTGTCGGACCCCGACCCCGACTCGCTGATCGAGGCCGACTCGCTGCCCGCCGTCGAATCGCTCGACGTGCCCGAGGCCGGCAGACTCGTGAACTCCGACTCGAACCCCGGC
>JAGIAU010000041.1 GCA_017744755.1 Microbacteriaceae bacterium | reverse complement strand
GGCTACGGCGCGCCGACCCGCACGCCGAGCGGCGACGGCTGGGTCCGCGTGCTCGCGCGCGTCGTCCTCGCCAAGCCGGATGCCCCCGCGGCCCAGCGCGCGGCGAAGGTGCGGGGCTGGCGCAGCTTCTTCAGCACGCCGACGGACGACCAGGAGCTGCGGGTCCGCATCGGCGAGACGAGCGCGACGATCCCGATCCAGCGCGGCGGCATCGTCGACTCGGTCGTCGAGGCGCGGCTCGTCGCAGGCTGGCACGAGATCGCCCTGTCGGTCGTGCCGCGGGAGGCCGCGGCGGCGGGGACGCGCGAGTCGGTCGTCGCGAGCGTGTTCATCGTGGACGCCCGGGAGCGCTTCGGCCTGATCTCGGACGTCGACGACACCGTGTGGGTGACGGCGCTCCCCCGCCCGCTCGTCGCCGCCTGGAACACCTTCTTCGTCGACGAGCACGCCCGCATCCAGGTGTCGGGCATGTCGGTGCTCTACGAGCGGATCCGGCGCGAGCACACCGCCGCGCCGATCGTCTACCTCTCGACGGGCGCGTGGAACATCGCGCCGACGCTGCAGCGCTTCCTGACGCGGAACCTCTTCCCGCCCGGCCCGTTCCTGCTGACGGACTGGGGACCGACGCACGACCGCTTCTTCCGGTCCGGCCGGACGCACAAGCACGCGCAGCTGCGCCGGCTCGCCGCGGAGTTCCCGGACGTCCGCTGGCTGCTCGTCGGGGACGACGGCCAGCACGACGAGCAGCTGTACGCGGAGTTCGCACGGGAGCATCCGCAGAACGTCGCCGCGGTGTGCATCCGCCAGCTCACGCCGACGGAGGCGGTGCTCGCCCGCGGCCGCGTCCGCGCCGCGGCGCACGAGGCCGAGTCGCCCGTCCGCTGGTTCTTCGCGCCCGACGGCGCGGGCCTGCTCGAGCAGCTCATCGGCGCGGGCATCGTCCGCGGCCGCTAGCGGATCCGAGCGGCGGAACGCGCCTGGCGCGTCCTACTCGACGAACGCGTCCGCGACGCGGTGCAGGAGCCGCTCGAGCTGCTGCACGTCGTCCGGCGACCAGTCGCCGAGGATCTGGACGTAGCGCTCGCGCTGCCGGGCGCGGACGACGCGCAGCCGCTCGTGCGCGAGGGGGCTCACCTCGACGACGACGACGCGGGCGTCGGCGTCCGAGCGGCTGAGCGTCACGAGCCCCCAGTCGCTGAGCGAGCGGAGCTGCCTGCTGACGACGGACTTGTCCATCCCGGTCTCGGCGATCACGTCGCCGACCGTGACCGGCTGGTGGTCCTGCCCGCATCGCAGCACGGCGCCGAGGACCACCCAGCCGGCGGGCCGGAGCTCGGGGTGCACCGCGGAGGCGAAGTCCCGCGCGCTGCGCTTCATGAGCTGCGTGAGCCGGCGGAACGCGACCTCGAGCGACTCGACGGCCGCGTCCGCCGGGACAGCCGGAGCGGGCTCAGGCCCGCGCGCCGCTGTCGTCATGTCCGTCATTCTGCCCGATGCGCGTGACGCGGCCGGTGCCGGCATCGGCCGCCGGGGCGCCGACCACCGCGGGCTCGTCGAGGGCGGGGCCGCCCTCGACCGGCGCGACGTCGCCCTCGGCGTCGATCGGCTCGAGCGCGACGAGCTCGGCGCCGAGCTCCTCCTCGAGCTGCTGCGCCGCGGTCTTGCGCCCGAGCGGCTTGTTCGGGAGGAAGAGGACGGCGACGAACGTGATGACGGCGAGGGGGACGCAGTACCAGAACAGGTTCGCGATCGAGTCGCCGTAGGAGCTCTCCATGACGTTCCGGATGGGCTCGCACAGGTCGGCCATGTGCGGCAGCGTGCCGCTGCCGAGCGTGCCGAGCGTGTCGATGCAGTCCGGGTTCTGCTGCACGAGCGCGGCGAGCTGGTCGAGCGAGCCGGAGTGGATCGTGTCGAGCAGGCTGCGGAGCTGCTCCGGGTCGAACGATCCGCCCGCCGCCGCGCCGCTCGCGCCGCCGAGCTCGGAGAGGGCGCCGAAGCTGCTCAGCACGTTCGGATCGTTCTGGACCGCCTGGGCGAGCGGGGCGAGCGCCTCGATGTCGACGCCGGGCAGCGCCTGGGCGGCCGCGGCCGGGTTCGTCGCGATGAGGCCGAAGAGCTGCTCGAGCTGCGCGGGGTCGGCCGCGCCGCTGCCGCCGGAGGCCGACAGGCTGCTGAGCGCGCCGAGCGCATCGACGACCTTCGGGTCGGCCGCCGCGGCGTCGGCGAGCGGCCGGAGCGTGCCGTCATGCACGAGGCCGAGGATGGAGCGGAGCTGCTCGGGGTCCGCGTCGCTCACCGAGGCGCCGGAGCCGAGGGAGGAGGCGGCGCTCGTGTCGATCCCGATGCCCTTGAGCCCGGTGGCGATCCGGTCCTTGACGGAGGTGCCGAGGATCGAGCCGAGGACGGCGATGCCGACCGTGCCGCCGAGGCTGCGGAAGAACGTCACCGCGCCGGTGCCGGCGCCCATCTGCTTGGCCGGGAGCTGGTTCTGCACGACGAGCACGAGGTTCTGCAGCAGGCCGCCGGTGCCGATGCCGAGCATCGCCATGTAGAGGCCCACGAGCCACATGCTCGTGTCGAAATGGATGGTGCCGAAGAGGGCGAGACCGGCGACGAGGACGACGGCGGCGAGGACGACGAGGCCCTTCCACTTGCCGGTGCGCGTGATGAGCTGACCGAAGACGAGCGAGGACAGCAGCGAGCCGACGACCATCGGGATGGTGAAGAGGCCGGACTCGGTCGGCGTCAGGCCGCGGGCGAGCTGCAGGTACTGGCTGAGGAACACGGTCGCGCCGAACATCGTGACGCCGACCGAGATCGAGGCGACGGTCGCCAGTGCGAAGGTGCGCTGCGCGAAGAGCCGGAGCGGCACGATCGGCTCCTTCGTCCCGAAGAGCTCCCACAGGACGAGGGCCACGACGAGCGCGCCGCCGACGCCGATCATGAGGATGCTCTCGGCGGAGTCCCAGGGGAAGCCGCCCGAAGCGGCGTCCTTGCCGCCGAGGCTCATCCACACGAGGATGAGGCCCATGCTGACGGAGAGCAGGATCGCGCCGAGGTAGTCGATCCTGACGTCGCGCCGGTGGCGCGGCAGGTGCATGCGCGCCTGGATGAGGGCGAAGGCGACGACCGCGACGGGGACGGGGAGGAAGAAGTTCCACTGCCAGCCGAGGCCGTCGGTGACGACGCCGCCCAGGAGCGGGCCGCCGATCTGGGCGAGGCCCATGATGGCGCCCATGATGCCCATGTAGCGGCCGCGCTCGCGCGGGCTGACGAGGTCCGCGATGGCGACCATGCCGAGCGCCATCATGCCGCCGACGCCGATGCCCTGGAAGAACCGGGTGCCGATGAGGAAGCCGGCGGTGGTCGAGAAGCCCGCGGCGACGGTCGCGATCGTGAAGACGCCGAGCGAGAGCTGGATGAGCAGCTTCCGGTCGAAGATGTCGGCGAGCTTGCCCCAGATCGGCGTCGAGATCGCCATCGTGAGGAAGTTGGCGGTGACGATCCACGTGTAGTCCGACTGGGTGCCGCCGAGGTCGGTGATGATGACCGGCAGGGAGGTCGCGACGACCGTGCTGGAGAGGATCAGGACGAAGAATGCGGCCATGAGCGCGATGAGCGCCTGGATGACCTGCGCGTGGTTCATGACGCGCGTCGAGGAGGTCGTGACCGGGACCGATGTAGTTGACACCCGTCAACTATAGCACCGCGTCAAGGACCTGGAACCCGCGGCATCCGGGGCCGGGCGCGGGCCCGGCCCCGGATGCGGTCAGTCCGCCTGGCGTCGGCGGAGCGCGTTCACCGCGATCGCGATGGCCGCGCCCGCGACCACGATCGCGGTGCCGGCCACGACCATGAACGCGATCTGGAGCGGGCTCGGCGAGCCGCTCCCCTCCGCGTCCGCGCCCTGGCCGATCGCCAGGACGGGCGCCGGATGCTCCGCCTCCGCCGCCGTCGCGGCGTGGCCGTCCTCGTGCTCCGACTCGAGGTCGGCCCACTCGACGACCTCGCCATCGCTGTACGCCTGCGTCGTCGGGAGCGCGAGCTCCGGCAGGTCCGGGATCGGCCCGAGCTGCACGTCGAAGATCCCGTACTCGTCCGGGCGGATGCCCTCGCCCGTCGCCGTCCAGGTGAACGAGGCGATCGCGCTTTCGATCGTCACGTCGCCCTGCACGACGGGCACGTCGAGCTCGACCCGCTCCACCTCGAAGTCCCAGCCGGGCAGCGCCTGCGCGCGGACGGAGGTGATCGGGGTGTCGAGCGGCAGATGGACGGTGACGGAGACCGTGCTCGCGGAGTCCGACTCGGTGGGGACGCGGAACGCGACGGTCGCGCGCTCCCCCGCGACGGCGTCGCCGGAGACGCCGACGTGCGCCGAGGCCGGAGCCGCGACGAGGAGGGCGGCGCCGGCCGCGATCGCCACGACGGCGCCGGCGAGCACGCCGGAGCGCGCGCGGGCATAGAGATGCTGGGTGGTCATGATGCTGCTTTCTGTGAGAGGTGTCTGGATTGCCGGGCTGTCGATCAGACGAGCGCCGGCGGACCCCTCCGGACGACGGCGGAGCCGACGCCCGCGGCGAGCAGGACGAGACGAGGAGCGAGGGCGGCGGAACGCGCGGGCGCGCGCCGGGGCGTCCGCGACACGGCGGCGACCGCGGCGAGCACGACCTGCGCGACCCGCACGATCGAGCGGGCCGCCGTCCGGGCGATGACGGCGAGCGCGTGGAGCAGGCGCTCGCCGCTGCGGATGAGCACGATCGTGAGCAGCCCGGCCGTGACATGGGCGGCCCACATGGCCCGGCCCCCGCCCGTGCCGGCGGCCCCGAGGAGGTCGAGCGCGCCCGCCGCATGCGCGTGCGCATGGCCCGGCACGGAGCCGTCGCCGCCGGGCACGAGCGAGGCGCCGCCGGTCGTCATGGCGAACATGCCGTGCAGCAGGAGCTGCCCGACCGCCACCGCGATCGTCAGCAGCGGCAGCGACGGCCGACTGCGTCCGATGAGCATCGCAGCCCACGTCACCGCGGCCGCGCAGGCCGCGAAGGCGAGCGGAGACGGCGCCTCGCCGCCGCCGAGCACGTGGAAGAGGAGCGCCAGGTAGGACGTCGTCGTGCCCGCGGCGAGGCCGCGGAGCGCTCGGAGCCGTCCGTGTCGCCGCACGCTCCGATCCTCCCATGGGCCTGCCGCTGCTAGGCTCAGAGGTCATGGGTGTGCGCATCGAACGCGTCGATCTGCCGGGCATCGGCGTCCGGAACGACATCGTCACCGAGGGGGGCCGCCGCATCGCGGTCATCACGTACCGCTCGGGTGAGCGCGATATCGCCTTGATCGATCAGGACGACCCCGACGCCTGCACCGACTCGGTCGCGCTGACCGACGACGAGGCGACCACGATCGGCGAGATCCTCGGCGCCTCCGTCACGCTGAGCAAGATCACGGGCCTCGGCGACAACGCCCTCGGCCTGTTCACCGAGGAGATCTCCCTGCCGCTCGACAGCGGCTTCATCGGGCACCCCATGGGCGACACGCGCGCCCGCACGCTCACCGGCTCCTCCATCGTCGCGATCGCCCGCGACGGCAAGGTCATCCCGTCTCCCGGTCCGGACACCGTGTTCGAGCAGGGCGACATCGTCGTCGCGGTCGGCACGCGCAAGGGCCTCGACGCCCTCGTCGACATCATCGACCGAGGGCCGCGCTAAGCGTGCATGAGACCGCCGTACTTCTGATCGAGGTCGGCGCTCTCCTGCTCGCCCTCAGCATCCTCGGCCGGATCGCGAACAAGGTCGGGATCTCCCCGATCCCGCTCTACCTGGCCGCCGGACTGCTCGTGGGCGAAGGGGGTCTCATCCCCCTCGAGGAGAGCCGCCCGTTCTTCGAGATCGGCTCCGAGATCGGCGTCGTCCTGCTCCTGTGCATGCTCGGACTGGAATATTCGCCCGCCGAGCTCGTGAAGGGGCTCCGGCAGGCGCGTGTCTCCGGGATCTGGGACGCCCTGCTGAACGCGCTCCCCGGCGCCGCGTTCGCGCTCATCATGGGCTGGGGTCCGATCGCCGCCGTCGCGTTCGCCGGCATCACCTGGGTGTCCTCGTCCGGGGTCGTGGCCAAGGTGCTCCGCGACCTCAAGCGCCTCGGCAACCGCGAGACGCCGACGATCCTGTCGATCCTCGTGCTCGAGGATCTCGCGATGGCGTTCTACCTGCCGATCGTCTCGGCGATCGTCATCGGCGAGGCGGTCGAGCGCGCCGCCGTCACCGTCGCGATCGCCGTCACGGCCGTCTTCGCGATCCTGCTCGTCGCGCTGCGCTTCGGCAAGACGATCTCGAGAGTGTTCTCCATCCACCACCTGGAGTCGCTGCTGCTCGGCGTGCTCGGCCTCACGATGCTCGTCGGCGGGCTGTCGGCGGAGCTGCAGGTGTCGACCGCCGTGGGCGCGTTCCTCGTCGGCATCGCCGTGACGGGTCAGGTGGCCGAGGAGGCGGTCCGGGTGCTGGCGCCGCTGCGCGATCTCTTCGCGACGGTGTTCTTCGTGTACTTCGGCATCGTGACGGCGCCGGCTGCGCTCGTGCCGGTGCTGCTGCCGGCGACCGTGCTCGCGGTCGTGACGATCGGCTCGAAGGTGCTGACCGGCTACCTCGCCGCCCGGTCGGCGGGCGTCGGCGTGCCCGGTCGCTGGCGCGCCGGCTTCGCGCTGACGCCGCGCGGCGAGTTCTCCATCGTCATCGCCGGGCTCGCCGCGAGCTCGCTGTCCCGCGCCGGGAACCCGGACCTCGCGACCTACATCCTCTCGACGACGACGGCGTACGTGCTCATCACGATCATCGCCGGACCGCTGCTGGCCCGCATCCCGGACTTCGAGTGGTTCAAGACGGCGGTCCGCCGCCGGACCGAGCGCCGTTCCGCCCGCGCCGCCGCCTGACCGCCCGCTTCGCCCCGCTTCCGGGACCGATCCCCGGAAGCGCGCCCCGGGAACGCGGAGGATCCACGGAGCACGTACGCGGGCATCGGGCTAGCCGGCCATGCTGCGGCCCGCGGCGCGGCCGGAGAACAGGCAGCCGCCGAGGAACGTGCCCTCGAGGGCGTTGGTGCCGTGCACGCCGCCGCCGCCGAAGCCCGCGGCCTCGCCGGCCGCCCAGAGGCCCGGCAGCACCGAGCCGTCGGCGCGGAGCACGCGCGACTGCAGGTCGGTCTGGATGCCGCCGAGCGACTTCCTCGTCAGGACGTGCAGCTTGACCGCGATGAGCGGGCCGTTCGCCGGATCGAGGATGCGGTGCGGCTTCGCGACGCGGAGCATCCGGTCGCCGCGGTAGCGGCGGGCATTGTGGATGCCCTGCACCTGCACGTCCTTGCTGTACGGGTTCGCGAACTCGGCGTCCCGCGCCTCGAGCTCCGCGCGCAGGCCGCCGACCGGGAGCGGCGGCGCATCGGGCGCGAGCGCGTTCATCCCTCTCACCAGGTCCTCGAGCGAGTCCGCGACGACGAAGTCGGCGCCGCGCCGCTGGAACGCCTCGACGGGCGCGGGCGCGCCGCCGCCGAGCCGGGACCGCAGGACGCGCAGCAGCGAGCCGGACGTGATGTCCGGGTTCTGCTCCGAGCCCGACAGTGCGAACTCCTTCTCGATGATCCGCTGGTCGAGCACGAACCATGAGTGCGAGTGCTCGGCGATGTCCGGCGAGGTCCGCAGGTGCCGCAGCGTCGCGAGCGTGTCGTAGCCGGGCAGGGCGGGGGCCGGCAGCCGCCGCCCGAGCGCGTCGAACCACATCGAGGACGGTCCGGGCAGGATGCGGATGCCGTGGCCTGGCCACACCGGCGAGTGGTTCCGCACGCCCTCCGTGTAGTGCCACATGCGGTCCCGGTTGACCGTGCGGGCCCCGGCCTCCTCGGCCGCGACGATGCCGGAGCCGTCCACGTAGGCGGGGACGCCCGTGATCATCTCGGACGGCGCGGAGCCGAGCGAGGCGGGCCACCAGGCGCGGACGAGGTCGTGGTTGCCGCCGATGCCGCCGGTCGCCACGAGGACGGCCGGCGCCCGGAGCGAGAAGCCGCCCACGACCTCGCGGGACGACGGGACGCCTCGCTCGGCGTCGTCCGGCGCGAGCACGGAGCCCGCCGCGCCGACGACCGCGCCGCCCTCGACGACGAGCGACTCGACACGGTGCCGCGGGCGGTAGTCGAGGCGGTCGTCGGCGGCGGCCGCGCGAATCCGCTCGGCGAACGGCTCCGACACGCCGGTGCCGGTCCCCCACGCCACGTGGAAGCGCGGCACGGAGTTCCCGTGACCACGCGCCGTCAGGCCGCCGCGCTCCGCCCAGCCGACCATCGGCGTGAATCGCACGCCCTTCGTCCGGAGCCAGGCGCGCTTCTCCCCCGCCGCCCACTCGACGTAGGCGCGGCCCCACTGCGCGGCCCACTCGTCCTCGGCGCCCTGTCCGGTCCGGTCCCATCCGGCCGAGCCCTGCCAGTCCTGCCAGGCCAGCTCGAACGAGTCGCGGACCCCGAGCCGCCGCTGGTTCGGCGAGTCGACGAGGAAGATCCCGCCGAACGACCACCACGCCTGCCCGCCGAGGTTCGCGGGGCCCTCCTGGTCGAGGAGGACGACCCGGCGTCCCGCGTCGAGGAGCTCGCACACGGCGACGAGTCCGGCCAGGCCGGCGCCCACGACGATCGCATCGGCATCATTGCTCATGGGGATCATTCTGGCGACAGAACGCCCTCGGCGGGCGCTCGCGCGCCGCATCGCCTCGCACTCCCCCGGACGGGTCCCCCCCCTGCATGGGTCACCCCCGGTCTGGGGGGAAGATGTGAGCCGGTTTCACTATCACGGAGCGCTAGCGTGGATGCATCGCCGAAGCGCGCCGACGCGCGCCTCGGCGCACCCGACCCGATCTCCGCCACCGTCCTGCGCGCCCTGCGCCGGACGGCCTCGTGCGCGCGTGCGCAGAAAGCAGCGACTCTCCATGAACAAGAACGCCAAGGCCTCGATCGCGGTCGGCGCCGGCATCCTCCTGCTCCTCGGCGGCGGCGGCACGCTCGCCGTGTGGAACGCGTCCGACGACATCTCGGGCGGCACCGTCAACGCCGGTACCCTCGACCTCGACACGACCGGCGTCGAGGGCGCCTGGTACCTCGGCGTCGACGCGGACGAGGACGGCGTCGCCGACACGGACGCGACGACCGGCCTGTACGAGACCACGGGCTCGGCGATCGACACCGACGAGTACCCGGTCGTCCCGGGCGACATCCTCGTCTTCAAGGTCGACGGCATCTCGCTCAGCTACCTCGGTGCCAACCTCTACTACTACTTCGGCCTGACCGGGCTCGAGGGCACGGACGCCAACGGCTACACCGTCTCCGATGTCGCGACCTACTCGACCGAGGACTACGGCACGGTCGCCACCGGCACCTTCGCCCCCGCCGCCCCGGCCGGCACGTCGGTCTATCACGTCGCCGACACCGCGACCGGCGCCGCCGCCGCGACGACCGCGGAGATCTCGGCGACCGTCGCCGTGGCCTTCGGCTCCGCGACCGACGACGAGACGACCGCCGAGGCCGTCCCGTTCTCGCAGCTCTCGCTCTCGGACGCGGCGATCGCCGTCCAGCAGGTCATCCGCACCGGCGCCTGACCCGTCCCGGCGGCGCCGGGGTTCCAGCCCCATACGAGGAACCCCGGCGCCGTCGCAATCCCCGCCCCGACCAGCCGGGCGAACCCCCATCGCGCCATCCCCGTTACCCGAAACGGAGCCGCCATCATGGCAGGACGTCACGCCCGCCCGTCGCGCGCAGCAGCGCGCGCGGGCGAGTTCGCGCGTCCGCGCCAGCAGCTCTCGCGGAACGCCCGCCGCGCCCGCCTCAGCCGCGTCGCCCGGATCACCCGAGGCGTCCTCGGCGCGACCGCGGCCGTCAGCGCCGCCGTGACGCTCGGCGTCGTCGGCGGCTCCGGCACGTTCGCCATCTGGTCCGCGTCCTCCTCGCTCACGGCGCCGTCGCTCGAGAGCGGCGACGCGAGTCTCCTCATCACGGGCGACCCGATCGCGGTGACGAACGTGCTCCCCGGCGAGACCTTCCACCCGGCGCAGGAGCTCACGGTGACGAACACGGGCGATGTCGACCTCGCCGTCACCGTCACCATCGCCACCGCGCGCCCCGGCCACGAGTTCCGCGCGCTCATCGTCGGCCTCGGGCAGACCTGCGGCTCGCTCGCGGGCGCGGCGCTGCCCGCGCTCGGCAGCGCGCCGGACCAGGCGCAGCCGGTCGTCATCGTGCCGAAGGGCACGTCGATGACGCTGTGCACCGAGGTCACGGTCCTCCCAACGGCGGCGCCGTCCGGCACTGCGAGCTATCAGGTGCTCCTCAGCGGGAGGCAGGCGGCATGAGCGGCGGCACCGGCGGCACGGCGCCCCGTCGCCGCGGACGCCGTCACTGGCTCCCGCTCATCGCGGGCCTGACCGCGTTCCTCTTCGTGGCCGGCGGCGGCACGGCCTGGGCGCTGTGGACCGCGAACGCGCAGCACGCGGCCGGCTCCATCGCCGCGGCGACCCCCGGCGTCGACTCGACGCTCGGCGCCGGTCTCGACGGCACCGAGTTCCGGTGGAACGCGAGCACGAGCACGGGCGTCGTGAAGTCGACGTCGCGGGTGACGGTGCAGAACACCGGCACGCGCCCCGCGACCCCCAAGCTCACGCTGACGCTGCTCGGCACCGACCAGGACGCGACGAACCCGGCCTACAAGCAGGGCCTCGGCGAGGCGATCAAGGTGCGCTTCACGGCCCTCGGCCCGAGCGAGGCCTGCGTCGGCGGCAGCGTCGCGCCGAGCCTCAACCTCGGCCCCGGTCACGCCTACGCCGCGGCCTCCGACGTGTCGGCGCCGACGGCGAACCCGCCGGTCGTCGCGTTCGCGCCCACGGTCGCCGCGGGCGCCACCGTCGCCGTCTGCGTCGAGCTGTGGCTGCCGTCGTCGGAGGTCAACAGCTACGCGCCGGGCGCGTTCGCCGTCCGCCTCGACTCCGCGCTGACCTTCGCGCCGGGGGCCGCCTGGACCGTCGTCGAGTCGCAGACCGCGAACCTCTCGATCGGCGCGACGCAGCAGGAGCTGTTCTTCCAGAGTCCGGCGGCCCGGTACAACATCCTCGAGCTCGCCGCGAACGGCACGGACTGGGCCTGCATCTTCAAGCGCAACTGGGGCGGTCCCCCCGACCCCAGGCCGTACCCGCGCGCCGCGTACGCCGCCGGCGATCCCGACGCCTGCCTGACCGACCCGGGCTGGGCGAACAGCCCCGAGTGGCAGTACCGGGTGGTCCGCATCAAGGACTCGACGGGCGCCTGGACGAACCAGTTCTACATCCAGTGGGCGTCCAACCTGGGTGCGAGCGCCCAGCCGACCGAGTCGCGCTGGACGGAGGACCAGACGACGCATCTCGTCAAGGTCGCCGCCCCCGTCGAGCCGGGCACCGGTCCCACGCCCGTCGCGGCGAACCAGCAGCAGCGCTGGATCCTGCGGCAGATCCCGGGGACGACCGACTACCAGATCAAGAACGTGTTCTCCGGCCTGTGCCTGAGCAAGGGCACGGACACCCCGGGCGACGCGAGCGAGCCCGGCATGACCTCGCTGGTCGCCGTCGCCTGCAGCGACGCGTCGCCCGTGCAGCACTTCCGCTTCAGCCTCAAGGGGAACCCGTTCCCGTTCACGCAGATCGCGTGCACGGGCGGCAACGGCGCCCAAGACTCGCTCACGGTCGACTGGCCGGACAACGTCGGCTACCAGGCGGAGCTGCAGTACCGCTTCTACGTCGACGGCGTGGTCGTCGACGCGCCAGCCGGGTCCGGGCTGCCGCGCACCCGCAACGGCGGCACCCAGGTCGCCTTCGACAACTCGCCGAGCGGGTACAACACGACGGCGACGATCCGGTCCTACCAGCCGGCCGGCCTGGCCGTGGGGATCCACAAGCTCATCATCGAGCAGAAGCTCCCGTACGACGACTGGTACGTCGTCGGCGTCTTCGACTTCGAGGTGAACGGCGGCGGGAAGTTCAAGTGCGTATGAACGCCCGCCGCGCCTCGCAGGCGGGCGCCGGCGTCGCGGTCGCCGTGGCGGCGCTGCTGCTCACCGTCGCGCCGGGGGCCGCGATCTCCCCCGCGACGGCCGCCGACAGCGGCCTGCTGCTCAGCGCCGACGGCGCGAGCTGGTTCACGAGCCTGAACGGCAACGTCTTCTCGGCCCGCGGCGCGCTGGTGCCGGGCGACGCGCTGCCTGGCTCGTTCTACGTCATGAACAATCGCGACACGCCCGCCTACCTCCGGGTCGGCCTGTCCGACCTCGCGGTGTCCGATGCCTCGCTCGCCTCGGCGCTCACGCTGACCGCGGTCGCGACGACGGCATCGGACGCGTCCGGCTCGACGGTCGGCTTCGCGGCGCCGGACGCGGTGTGCACCGACTTCCTCCGGCGCACCGGGCCGCTGCCGCCGCATGGCGTCGCGCTCGTGTCCGCGGACCTGCGGTTCAAGCAGTCGACGCCGGGGCGGAGCGCACAGGGCGAGCTCGCCCGCATCGGCTTCGTCGTCGAACTCGCCGACATCGACCTGAATGCGACGAACACCCCCCTCTGCGACGGGGTCCTCGAGGTCGTGCCCCCCGGCGAGCTCGACCCCGGGGCGGGCCCCGGCGATCCCGGACTCGGCGGCGACGGCGTGCCCGCCACGCCGGGCGGCGGCGCGGGGGGCGGCTCCGGCGGCTCGGGGGCCGGCGGCGGCACCGGG
>JAGIAU010000040.1 GCA_017744755.1 Microbacteriaceae bacterium | reverse complement strand
GCTCTCCGACGAGCTCGCCCGCGTACGGGCGGCCGCGCCGGACGACGTCCTCCTCTGCTCGTCGAGCGAGGCGATCCTCATCCGGACCGCCGAGTCCGGGCTCTGACGCGCGGCGGGCCGCCGACCCGGCTCCGGGTCAGGACAGGCCGTTCAGCCGGGCGGACTCCTCGTCGATGAGGCGCTGCACCGCCTCCACGACATGCGAGGGGTAGAGGCCGCTCGCACGCGCCTCGAGCAGCGCGGCCTGCTCGGCCTCGATCAGCAGCCGCTGCAGCTCGCGCCGCTGCTGCAGCGGCGTCGTGCCGGCCTCCCACTCCTCGGTCGCGCCGAGCGACTCGAGCATCGACCGGCTGCTCGTGCGCACCTGCTCGACGATCTCGTCGTCGAAGGGCTGGCCGTCGTCGCGGCGGAGGTCCGGGTTCTCCAGCACCGTCCGGGCGGCCTCCCCGATCTCCGCGGTGAGGCGGGCGAGCTCCCGCCTGGTCTCGTGCGGGGTGGCGCCGCGGATGCGCAGCCACCGGATGAGCAGTGGCAGCGTGCCGCCCTGCAGCACGAGCGTGACGATCGCGACCGTGAACGCGACGAGGACGAGCTGCGGCCGGTACGGCAGATCCGAGGGGAGTGATTGCGCCGCGGCGAGCGTCACCACGCCGCGCATGCCCGACCAGGCGAGCACGGCGCCGCCACGCCAGCCGAGCCCCTCGTCCGCGAGGAAGCGCGCGTCCGCGTGCGCGCGTTGCAGGCGGGACGTCACCCGTTCCACGCGGGGCGCATGCTCCGGGGCGAAGTCGATCGCGTCGATCCGGCCGAGCGTGTCCCGGATCCGCTCCGCGCGCCGCGCCGCCCCGCGCTGGCCGAGGCGCAGGCCGGCGATGAGCGGCACGACGAAGGCGAGGCGGACGAGGAAGAGCACCGCGGTCGCGAGCAGGCCGATGCCGACCGCAGCCCAGACCCCGAGGTCGTCCTCGACCACGTCGCCGAGCACGGTCGTCAGCTCGAAGCCCATGACGAGGAACACGCCGTTCTCGAGCAGGAGCTGAATGGTGCGCCAGTTCATCCGCTCGGCGATGCGGTCCTGCGCGGTGAACCGCCGCACGCCGAAGTGCCCCGTCACGATGCCCGCGACGACCACGGCGAGCACGCCGGAGGCGCCGAGCTCCTCGGCGGGGAGGTAGGCGAGGAAGGGGACGACGAAGGAGATCGCGGTCGTCAGCACGGGCTGGCGGATGCGCGAGCGCACCCACACGGACACGCCGCCCACGACGAGGCCGACCAGGATGCCGAGCGCGACCGCGAACGCGAAATCGCCGATCGCGCCCCAGAACGAGAGCGCGGCGGAGATCGCCGCGATCGCGGAGCGCATCATGACGAGCGCCGTCGCGTCGTTGACGAGGCCCTCGCCCTCCATGATCGTCACCAGCCGGTGCGGGAGCCCGAGGCGCTTCCCGATCGCCGTGGCCGCCACGGCGTCCGGCGGGCTGATGACCGCGCCGAGCGCGACCGAGGCGGCGAAGTCGAGCGCGGGGAAGAGCAGCCAGATGACGGCGCCCGTCGCGAACGCCGAGGTGATGACGAGGAAGACCGAGAGCGCGCCGATCGGGGCGAGATTCCGGCGGAAGTCCATGGCGGGCATGTTCACCGCCGCCGAGTACAGGATCGGCGGCAGCACGACCGCGAGGATCCACTCCGGCGGGATGCGCAGCTCCGGGGCGCCGGGCAGCAGGCTCGTGCCGAGGCCGATCAGGACGAGCAGGATCGGCGTGGCGATGCCGAGCTTCGCCGCGACGGCTGAAGCGGCCACGACGATGAGCACCGCCGCGAGGGCGAGCAGGCCGAGTTCCTCCACGGGACCATCCTGCCCGCCGCCGGCGCCGGACGAGTACCCTGGGTGCAGGTGAGCGGGTCGGCCAGGCGGCCGCGTCGGGCTTCGGCCCGCCGAGGAACGTCCGGGCTCCGCAGAGCAGGGCGGTGGGTAACACCCACCCGGAGTGATCCGCGAGAAAGCGCAACAGAGAGCAGACCGCCTCGCCGGCTCCGGCCGGCGCGGTGAGGGTGAAACGGTGGGGTAAGAGCCCACCAGCGCCCCGGGCGACCGGGGCGGCTAGGCAAGCCTCGCCCGGAGCAAGGCCAGACAGGGGACCATGGGGCTGCTCGTCCCGTCCCCGGGTAGGCTGCTAGAGGTTCGTGGCAACACGCGCCCGAGATGGATGGCCGTCCACGACAGAACCCGGCGTATCGGCCGGCCCGCTCACCCGCCGGCCTCAGCTTCTGCTCAGGACGTTCTCCGGCGCTGATCAAGGCCTTTTCCAGCTGAGCGTCACTCGCTAATTTGCGAGGTGCACATCTACCTCCAGGAGCGTGCACCGATGTCCCCATCCGACGAAGCGCCGCCCCCGGCCGCCTGGTACGACGATCCGAGCACGCCCGGCCAGGCGCGCTGGTGGGATGGCGCGGAGTGGACGGAGCACGTCCGGTTCGTGCCGCTCGGCTCCATCCCGCCGTCGGCGAGCCGGCACGACTCGGCCGCGAAGGCCGGGGCGGCCGCGCGCGAGCTCCGGGAGCTCGCCGCCGAGATCATCGAGCGCGGCGACGCGGGCCGCTAGCGCGGCGCCTGCTGCTGCGGCCCGATCACCCCAGGCCGGCGGCCGCGATCGCGGCGGCGCCGAGGATGCCCGCGTTGTTCTGGTGCGTCGCCGTCACGATCGGGGTGGAGAGGTCCAGGAGCGGCATGAAGTCGTCCGCGTTCTTCGACACGCCGCCGCCGACGATGAATAGGTCGGGGGAGAAGATGCGCTCGAGGTGCGTGTAGAAGCGCTGGAGGCGCTTCGCCCACTGCTTCCAGTCGTAGCCGTGCTCCTCCTTCGCCCGGTACGAGGCGCTCGCCTCGGCGATGTCGCCGTCGATCTCGAGGAAGCCGAACTCCGTGTTCGGCACGAGGACGCCGTTGTAGATGAACGCGCTCCCGATGCCCGTGCCGAGCGTCGTCAGGATGACGAGGCCCGGCACGCCCTTCGCGGCGCCGTAGTGCAGCTCGGCGTAGCCGGCGGCGTCGGCGTCGTTGACGAGGGTGACCGTGCGGCCGAGGGCCTCGGAGAACCTGGTGCGCGCGTCGTAGCCGATCCACTTCTTCGAGATGTTGCCGGCGGAGAGGGTCAGGCCGTTCTTCACGATGGTCGGGAACGCGATGCCGACCGGGATCGGCTCGCTCGAGCCGGGGATCTGCTCCACGAGCTCCACCGCGGTGTGGATCATCGGCTTCGGCTCGCCGCCCTTGGGCGTGAGCAGCTTGTGGCGGTCCGTGACGAGCTTGCCGGATTCGGTGTCGACGATGGCGCCCTTCGTGCCGGTGCCGCCGATGTCGATGCCGAGTGCGTGGGCCATGTGTCCTGCTGTCCGTTCCTGCTTCGTGGTGGTGGTCGCCCGGGCCGTGCAACCGGCCTCAGGGCAGGGTAAGAATATCGGCACCCGACTCGGTGACGACGAGGGTGTGCTCGAACTGCGCCGTGCGCCGGCGGTCGCGCGTGACGATCGTCCAGCCGTCCGTCCACTCGTCCCACGCGGTCGTCCCGGGCGCCTCCGGCGTGCCGATCGTGAGCATCGGCTCGATCGTGAACACCATGCCGGGCACGATCTCCTCGTCGTGCTGCGGGGCGGCGTCGTAGTGGGGGACGATGAGGCCGGTGTGGAACGCGCGGCCGACGCCGTGGCCGGTGAACTCGCGGACGACGCCGTAGCCGAAGCGCTTCGCGTACGACTCGATCGCGCGCCCGATGAGGTTGATGCGCCGGCCGGGGGCGACGACCTTGATGCCGCGCAGCATCGCCTCACGGGTGCGTTCGACGAGATCGATCGTGTCCTGGGGCGCCTCGCCGACGACGAAGGTCGCGTTGAGATCGCCGTGCATGCCGTCCTTGTAGGCGGTGATGTCGATGTTCACGAGATCGCCCTCGCGGAGCATCGTGTCGTCGGGGATGCCGTGGCAGACGACCTCGTTGACGCTCGTGCACGAGGACTTCGGGAAGCCGCGGTAGCCGAGCGTCGACGGGTAGGCGCCGTGGCTCGTCACGAAGTCGTGCGCGATCGCGTCGAGCTCGTCGGTCGTGACGCCGGGGCGGATCGCCGCGCCGACGGCCTCGACCGCCTGGGCGGCGATGCGGCCCGCGGCGCGGATGCGCGCGATCTCCTCGGCGTCGTAGACGTCGCCGCCGTCGTAGCGGGCCGGTGCCGGACGATCGACGTATTCCGGTCGCGGAATATTCGCGGGCACGGTGCGCCTCGCGCTGAGCACGCCCGGAATCAGGTGACCGGAGGAGTCCCAAGGCATAGCATCAAGCCTATGGGCGACCAGGAGCGGGACGACGAAGCACAGCTCGACAGCGCGATCGATGACGTCCTCGGAGCCATCGCGGATCCGGGCGTCGAGCCGGAGTGGTGGTACAACGAACGCACCGGCGAGGCGGAGCACGGTCGGCAGGCGCACGGCGTCGACCGCATCGGACCGTTCCGGACCCGCGAGGACGCGCAGCGCGCCCCCGAGATCGTCGCCGAGCGCGCCCGCCGCTGGCGCGAAGAGAGCGACTGAGCCCCGCGTGAGCACCGATCCCGCCCAGCTCGCCCGCATCCTCGCCGCGCTCGACCCGTTGCCGGTGACGGCGAAGCGGATGTTCGGCGAATACGCGATCTACCTCGATGGGCGATTGCCCGCATTCATCACCGACGGCGTGCTCGGCGTCAAGGTGACGTCGGTGGCGGACCCGGCGCTCACCCCGGACCTGCTCGGACCGATCTACGCCGGGTCCAAGGATTACTGGCGGATCCCGGACCGGCTGCTCGCCGACACCGCCTGGCTGCAGGAGCTCGTCATGGCGACGACGGCCGTGATCGATCCGCCGAAGCCGAGGCGCCCGCCGTCCGAGCGGTAGGCCTCAGTCCTCGTACTCGTGCTCGGACGCCGGGTAGACGCCGGAGGCGACCTCGGCGGCGTAGGTCTGGGCCGCCGCGAGGAGCGTCCCGCGCAGATCCGCGTACTTCTTGACGAACTTCGGGACGCGACCCTTGGACAGGCCAGCCCAGTCGGTCCAGACCATGAGCTGGCCGTCGCAGTGTGGGCCGGCGCCGACGGAGATGGTCGGGATCGTCAGCTCCTTCGTGACGCGCTCGGCGATCGCGGACGGCACCATCTCGAGGACGACGGCGAACGCGCCCGCCTGCTCCACGGCATGGGCGTCCGCGAGGAGTCGCGCGGCCTCCTCGCCGCGGCCCTGGATGACATGGCCGCCGAGGCCGTGCTCCGACTGCGGGGTGAAGCCGATGTGCGCCATGACGGGGATGCCGGCGGCGACGATGCGGCGGATCTGCTCCGCGGAGCGGACGCCGCCCTCGAGCTTGACGGCGTGCGCGCCGGTCTCCTTCATGAAGCGGAACGCCGTCTCGAGCGCATGGTCCGGCCCGGACTCGTAGGAGCCGAACGGCATGTCCGCGACGACGAACGCGCGCTGCACGGCGTTCGCGACAGCCCGCGTCAGGGGGATGAGCTCGTCGACCGTGACCGGCAGCGTCGTGTCGTAGCCGAGCACCGTCTGCCCGGCCGAGTCGCCGACGAGCAGGAAGTCGATGCCGGCCTCGTCGAAGATGCTCGCCGAGTTGGCGTCGTAGGAGGTGAGCCCGGTGATCCGGATGCCCTGCTCCTTCGCGCGCTGGAAGTGTCGGGTGCGGACGCGCTTCGGGGCGTCGCTGACGTCGGCCATGTCATCAGCCTATGCGTCCGCTCCGGATCGCCCGCATGATCCGTCGCGGCGACTGCAGGCCCGTGCCCCGCGCAACAGGGCGATGGCGCAGCGCGTCCTCCCGCCACCATTCGCGGACGTACCACGCGATCGCGAGCGTCGCGAGGATCAGCGGCAGGGCCTCCGGGGCGAACGCGCTCGCCGCGAGGATCATGTCGAGCGTCTCGAATCCGACGAGCGACCCGGCGGCGAACCAGGTCCAGCCGCTGAAGAGCATGAGGCGGCGCGTGACGGGATGGACGGCGCTGCGGGCACGCAGCAGCAGGAGGCTCAGCAGGCGCCTGGGGCGCCGGCGATGCCGGCGGGGCGGCATGGGAACGGGCATGCGGGTCTCCTGGTGCGGGCGGACGGGACTCGTCTGCCGGCCGAGCAGGGGCATGGCGAACGCGCGCCGTGGTCCGCGGGAGGCGGATCGTCGTCCGACTGCGAACGGTCAGTGCGCGAGCAGGATGCCCAGTGGTCGGCGATCCGGCCGGCTCGGCGCCCGCGCACCCCGTCCGCCTCGCGCGATCCCGGGGCGCCGTGCGGGAGGCGGAGCCGGGTCGCCGGGCAGGACGTTCCGCCCAGGCGCGAGGTCCGCGATCGCGCGCGGTGAGGCGCCGCGGCGGACCAGCCCGACGAGCGCGCCGAGCAGGGCGACAGAGGCCGCCAGCAGGAGGAGCACCACGAGCGGTTGCGCGAGCGTCAGCGCGCCGTCATGGAGCCAGGCGGCGAGCGGGGCGACGTGCTCCCACAGCGTCCACTCGAGCCGCGACATGGCCCCACCTTACGCGGCGGCACCGTGCGATGCCGTCGAGCGTGTGCGCTCGCGGCGAGCGTGCATCGGATCGGGCGCACGTTCGCCGAGAGGATGCACGCTCGGCGGGCGGGACCCCGGGTCAGTTCGTGCGGCGGACCGTGATCGGGAGGCGGCGGTCGCGGCCGAAGGACATGCCGCTGATCTTCGGGCCGATCGCGCCCTGACGGCGCTTCCACTCGGAGCGGTCGACGAGGCCCGCGACGAAGTCGACCGTCGCGGCGTCGAAGCCCTCCGCGATGACGTCCTCGCGGCCGAGCCGCCTGCCGACGTAGCCGTCGAGGATCGCGTCGAGGATCTCGTACGGCGGCAGCGTGTCCTGGTCGGTCTGGTCGGGACGCAGCTCCGCGGACGGCGGCTTCGTGATCGAGTTCTCCGGGATCGGCGGGGTCTCGCCGCGTGCCGCGGCGTGCGCGTTCCGCCACCGGGCGAGCTCCCAGACGAGCGTCTTCGGCACGTCCTTGATCGGGGCGAAGCCGCCGGCGGAGTCGCCGTAGATCGTCGAGTAGCCGACGGCGAGCTCCGTCTTGTTGCCGGTGGTGAGGACGAGGTGGCCGTCCGCGTTCGACTTCGCGTAGAGGATCATCATCCGGGCGCGGGCCTGGATGTTCTCCGCGGCGAGGCCGCCGAGGTGCAGCTGCGCCTCGAAGGGCGCGACGAGGTCGGCGATCGGCTCCGTCGTGAAGTGCAGGCCGATCCGCTCGGCGAGATCGTCGGCATCACTGCGGGAGCCGTCGGAGGAGTAGCGGGACGGCATGCTGACGCCGTGCACGCGGTCGGCGCCGATGGCGTCGGCGGCGATGGCCGCGCAGACGGCGCTGTCGATGCCGCCGGACAGCCCGAGGACGACGGAGCGGAAGCGGTTCTTCTCGACGTAGTCGCGGAGGCCGAGGACGAGGGCGTTCCAGAGCTGCTCGCGGTCGTCGGGGAGGGGGCTGATCCCATCCGTCATGGACGCAAACGGCTGCTCTGCGGGCGTCGAGGCAACCGTTTGCGCCCACGGGGCAGCGCCGCCGGGACCTGGCAGCTCGACGACGAGGAGGTGCTCGACGAACTGCGGGGCGCGGGCGAGGAGCGAGCCGTCGGGTGCGACGACGAAGGAGTCGCCGTCGAAGACGAGATCGTCCTGGCCGCCGACGAGGTTGACGTACGCGACCGGCACCCCGGCATCGGCGGCGCGTCGCGTCGCGAGCGGCAGGCGCACCTCGTCCTTGTCCCGCTCGAAGGGGGAGGCGTTGATCACGAGGAGCAGGTCGGCGGCGGCGGCGCGGACCCGCGCGACCGGGCCGTCTTCGAGCCAGAGGTCCTCGCAGATGATCAGGGCCACGCGCGCGCCGCCGGCCTCGAAGACGAGCGAGTCGTCCTCCGGGATGAACGTCCGGTACTCGTCGAAGACGCCGTAGTTCGGCAGGTGGTGCTTGACGTAGCGGTGCCGCACCTCGCCGCGCCAGAGCACCGATGCGCAGTTCTGCGCGATCGCCGTCGGCGCGTTCGTCGCCCCCAGGACGCGCGGCGCGTGCGGCCCGTCCGGATGCCCGATGACGACCGGCAGCTCGCCGAGCCCCTCGTCCGCGAGCCGCGCGGCGAGCGCGTGCACCCCGCCGGTCGCGGCCCGGAGGAACGACGGCTGGGCGGCGAGGTCCTCGATCGGATAGCCGGTCAGCGCCATCTCCCCGGTGGCGAGCAGGTCGGCGCCCGCCTCCTGCGCCAGGCGGGCGGCGTGAACGATCTGCTCGGCGTTCCCGGCGATGTCGCCGACCGTCGGATTGGTCTGGGCGAGGGCGAGGCGGAGACCGGTCACGCTCCGAGATTAGTTGGCGAATTCCGATGTTTAGCGGACTAAACACCGGGCACTAGCCTTAGAGCGTGAGCTCGATGGATAAGCAGCGCGACTTCGTCCTCCGCACGATCGAGGAGCGTGGCGTCAAGTTCATCCGCCTGTGGTTCACGGACGTGGTGGGCACCCTCAAATCGGTCGCCGTCGCACCGGCGGAGATCGAGGGCGCGTTCGCCGAGGGCCTCGGCTTCGACGGCTCCGCGATCGAGGGCTTCACGCGGGCGTACGAGGCGGACATGCTCGCCTTCCCGGACCCGACGACGTTCCAGATCCTGCCGTGGCGCGGGGAGGTGGACCCCACCGCCCGCATGTTCTGCGACATCATGACGCCGGACGGACAGCCCGCCGCCTCCGACCCGCGCCATGTGCTGAAGCGGGCGCTCGCGAAGGCGGCGGATCGCGGGTTCTCCTTCTACACGCACCCCGAGGTCGAGTTCTACCTGCTCAAGTCCCCGGCGCTCGACCCGGACGGCATCCCCGTCCCGGTCGACACCGCCGGCTTCTTCGACAACGTGCCCGGCGGCACGGCGCACGACTTCCGCCGCCGCTCCGTGCGCATGCTCGAGGACATCGGCATCTCGGTCGAGTTCAGCCACCACGAGGCCGGTCCCGGCCAGAACGAGATCGACCTGCGCTACGCGGACGCGCTCACGACGGCGGACAACATCATGACCTTCCGCACCGTCATCAAGGAGGTGGCGATCGAGCAGGGCGTCTACGCGACGTTCATGCCGAAGCCGTTCACCGACCAGCCGGGCAGCGGCATGCACACGCACATGTCGCTCTTCGAGGGCGACGCGAACGCGTTCTACGACCCCTCGGGCCACTACCAGCTCTCGACGGTCGGCAAGCAGTTCATCGCCGGACTGCTGCGCCACGCGCCCGAGATCACGGCCGTGACGAACCAGTTCGTCAACTCGTACAAGCGCCTGTGGGGCGGCGACGAGGCGCCCGGCTACGTGACATGGGGCCACAACAACCGCGCCGCGCTCGTCCGCGTCCCGCTGTACAAGCCGGGCAAGGGCCAGGCGGCGCGCGTCGAGTACCGCGCGATCGACTCCGCCGCGAACCCCTACCTCGCCTACTCCCTGCTGCTCGCGGCGGGTCTCAAGGGCATCGAGGAGGGCTACGAGCTGCCGGCGGAGGCCGAGTCGAACCCGTGGGAGCTCTCGCCGGGCGAGCGCCGCGCGCTCGGCTACGCGCAGCTGCCGTCGAGCCTCGACTCCGCGCTCGACATCATGGAGGAGTCGGAGCTCGTCGCCGAGGCGCTCGGCGAGCAGGTCTACAACTACGTGCTGCTGAACAAGCGCGAGGAGTGGGCGGCGTACCGCTCGCACGTGACGCGCTTCGAGCTCGAGCGGAACCTCTCGACGCTGTGAGCCTGGCTCCCTGAGCGACCGAAGGGAGTCGGAGGGCGGACGATGGCACGCACCCAGTCCCTCACCGACCTCGCCCGCCTCGGGTTCACCGACCTGGGCGGCGCCGCGGCCCGCATCGCCCGCCTGGCGCGACCGCGCGTCGTCCCGCTGTTCGCCGGCGCCGCCGATCCGGATGCGGCGCTGGAGCGCCTCCTGCGGCTCCTGGAGCGGGACGCCGCCGCGGTCGACGCCGTGCTCGCCTCGGCCGACGCCGCCGCGCACCTGATCCGGCTGCTCGGCGCCTCCGAGGGCATCGGCGCGTTCTACCATCGCCATCCGGAGGAGCTCGCGAGCCTGCTGGACCCCATCGAGGAGCCGCTGACGGCGGAGCGGCTCCACGGCGTGCTGCTCGCGGCGGCGACGGGCGCGGATCGTGCGGACGGCGAGGAGCTCGCGGGGGAACGCGCCAGGGTCGCGCTCCGGGTCGCCTATCGCCGGGAGCTCGCGCGCCTCGCCGCGTGGGACCTCGCGCAGCCCAGCGGCGCGGATGCCCTGGAGCGCGTCGCGGCGGCCCTCTCCGACCTCGCGGGCGCGGCGCTCGACGCCTCGCTCGCGATCGCCAGGCGTGACGCGCCGTATCCGGCGACGCAGGTCGCGGCGACGCGGCTCGCGATCATCGCGATGGGCAAGTCGGGCGGTCGCGAGCTCAACTATCTGAGCGACGTCGACGTCATCTTCGTCGCGGCCGCGGCGGAGGGGAGCGGCCTCGCCGAGCAGCGCGCCGTCGAGATCGCGACGCGGCTGGCGATGCTCACCATGCGCGGCATCGCGGAGCTCGCCGTCGAGCCGGGCCTCTGGGAGGTCGATGCGAACCTCCGCCCGGAGGGCAAGGACGGCGCCCTCGTGCGCACGCTCGAGTCGCACGTCGCCTACTACGAGCGCTGGGCGAAGGACTGGGAGTTCCAGGCGCTGCTGAAGGCGCGCGCGTTCGCCGGCGACATGGCGCTGGGGGAGGCCTACGTCGCCGCGATCGCTCCGATGGTGTGGCGCTCCGCCGCCCGACCCGGCTTTGTGGAGGCCGTGCAGCGGATGCGCGGCCGCGTGCGGGAGCACATCCCGTCCGAGCAGGTCGACGTCCAGCTCAAGCTCGGGCCGGGCGGCCTGCGCGACATCGAGTTCACGGCGCAGCTCCTGCAGCTCGTGCACGGCCAGACGGACGAGGAGGTGCGGGTCCGCGGAACACTCCCCGCGCTCACCCGGCTCGTCGACCAGGGCTACATCGGGCGCGTCGAGGCGGCCGAGTTCGCGGAGCAGTACCGCTTCCTTCGGCTGCTGGAGCATCGCCTGCAGCTCCGGCAGCTGCGGCGCACGCACCTCATGCCGACGGACGAGGACGGCCTGCGCTTCCTCGCGAGGGCGTCGGGCCTCGCCGCCAACGGCGACGAGCTCCGCGAGCGCTGGCAGCGGGTGAAGGCGCGCGTCCGCGAGCTCCACGAGCGCCTGTTCTACCGTCCGCTGCTCTCCGCCGTCGCCTCGCTGCCGGACGGCGATCTCGTGCTCACGAGCGATCAGGCGCGCGCGCGGCTCGCCGCGATCGGCTTCCGCGACCCGAAGGGGGCGCTCGCGCACATCGCGGCGCTCACCGGCGGCCTGAGCCGACGGGCCCAGATCCAGCGGAACCTGCTCCCGGTGCTGCTGCGCTGGTTCGCCGACGGTGCCGACCCGGACGGCGGCCTGCTCGCCTTCCGCCGCGTGTCCGAGCAGCTCGGCGAGGCGCACTGGTACCTGCGGCTGCTCCGCGACTCCTCGAGCGGCGCGCAGCGGCTCACCGAGGTGCTGAGCGGCTCCAAGTTCGTGCAGTCGCTCTTCGAGCGCATCCCCGAGGCCGCCGCCTGGCTGGAGTCCGACGAGGACCTGCGGCCGAGGACCCTCGGCGCCCTCCTGGAGGAGAAGGACGCGATCGTCGCGCGCCACCGCGACGACGAGGAGTCCGCGATGCGCGCGATCATGCACCTGCGGCGGCGCGAGATGCTCCGTGCCGCGATCGCCGCGATCCTCGGCCTGCTCACGGTCGACGAGCTCGGGCCGGCGCTCTCCGACGTCACGACGACGGTGCTGAGCGGGGCGCTCGCGCAGACGCATCGCTTCGGCGACGGCATCGAGTTCGGCATCGTCGCGATGGGCCGCTACGGCGGACAGGAGCTCGGCATGGGCTCCGACGCCGACGTCATGTACGTATACCGGGACGTCGGCGCCGGCGATGCCGCGCAGGCGACGGCGGAGCGCATCGTGCGCGACATCAAGCACCTCACGGAGGACATCGTCCTGCCCTTCGACCTCGACATCGACCTGCGACCGGAGGGGCGCAACGGCGCCGTCGTCCGCAGCGTCGAGTCGTACCGCGCCTACTACGCCCGCTGGTCGGTCTCGTGGGAGGCGCAGGCGCTGCTCCGCGCGCGCCTCGTCGTCGGCGACGTCGGCGTCCTCGCGGAGTTCAAGGAGCTCATCGCCTCCGTGCGGTACCCCGCGGAGGCCGCCGACGGCGACATCCGCGAGATTCGCCGGATCAAGGCGCGCGTCGAGGCGGAACGCCTCCCGCAGGGCGCCGACCCGAGGCGTCACCTCAAGCTCGGCCGCGGCTCCATCTCCGACGTCGAGTGGCTCGTGCAGCTCATCCAGCTCCGCCACGCGGCCCGCGTGCCCGGCCTGCAGACGACGTCGACCCTCGGGGCGCTGCGGGCTGCCGCGGCCGCGGGGCTCATCGACGCGGCGGACGCGGGGCGTCTGCGCGACGCGTGGGTGCTCGCCTCGCGCGCGCGTTCGGCCATGACGCTCTGGCTCAACCGCACGACCGATCTGCTCCCGGTCGACCGCCGGGACCTCGAGGGCGTCGCGCGGCTCATGGAGTACCCGCCCGGATCCGCCTCGCGGCTCGAGGAGGACTACCTGCGCGTCACCCGGCTCGCTCGCCAGGTCTTCGAGCGCCTCTTCTACACCGAGCCCTGAGCCCCCGTCCGCGATCCGTTTTCAGGGACAGAAGGGGGTTCGAGCGCAATACGCGTTCATACCCCCTTCTGTCCCTGAAAACGGATCGCGGCGTCGGGGGTCGCGGGTATCGTCGTTGGACGATGATCCCCGACCGCGGCCTCTCGCCGGCCTATCCCGAGCGCGCGCCGTGGGGCACCGCGGGGGCGCTGCGGGC
>JAGIAU010000003.1:25130-25418 GCA_017744755.1 Microbacteriaceae bacterium | reverse complement strand
GCTTCATCGAGACGGTGGCGTCGATCGCCGACGAGGTCGGGGCGGCGCGCGGCTCGGCGAAGCGCATCGGCATCTCCTTCGACGAGTGGAACGTCTGGTACCTCACCCGCTTCAACGAGGTCGACAAGATCACCGACATCGAGCGCTGGCCCGTCGCCCCGCGCCTGCTCGAGGACCGGTACAACGCGACCGACGCCGTCGTCTTCGGCGGCCTCCTCATCTCGCTGCTGAACCACGCCGACCGGGTGGAGAGCGCCTCGCTCGCCCAGCTCGTCAACGTCATCGCGC